>DASTWT010000165.1:0-4679 GCA_035765815.1 Luteimonas sp.
GCGCGTGCGCCCGGACTGCATCATCGCCACCGGCCGCAGCGACTACCCGAACCAGGTCAACAACGCGCTGTGCTTCCCGTACATCTTCCGCGGCGCGCTCGACGTCGGCGCGCGCGAGATCAACGAGGCGATGAAGCTCGCCTGCGTGCGCGCCATCGCGCAGCTCGCGCGCATGGAAGCCGGCGACCTCGCCGCGGCCTACGGCGACGACATCCCGTCGTTCGGCCCCGAATACCTGATCCCGCGCCCGTTCGACCCGCGCCTGCTGGTGATGCTGGCGCCGGCCGTCGCCCGCGCCGCGATGGAATCGGGCATCGCCGACCGCCCGATCGCCGACTTCGACGCGTACGAGGAAAAGCTCGGCCAGTTCATCTACCGCACCGGCCTGCTGATGAAGCCGGTGTACGACCGCGCGCGCGCCGACAAGCAGCGCGTGGTGTATGCGGAGGGCGAAGAGGAAGTCACGCTCCGCGCCGTGCAGACCGTGGTGGACGAAGGCCTGGCGCATCCGATCCTGATCGGCCGCCCGGACGTGATCGCCTCGCGCATCGCCAGGCTCGGCCTGCGCCTGAAGCCCGGCGTCGACTTCGAGCTGACCAACATCAACGACGACCCGCGCTTCCACGACTACTGGCAGCAGTACCACCGGCTGACCGAGCGTCGCGGCGTCACGCCGTCGGCGGCGAAGAACCTGATCCGCTCGCGGCCGACGCTGATCGCGGCGCTGATGGTCGAGCGCGGCGAAGCCGACGCGATGATCTGCGGCCTCGTCGGCCGGTACCACAAGAAGCTCGGCTACCTGCGCAGCGTGTTCGACTTCGACAAGGGCGTGACCGGCACCGCCGCCATGACCGGCGTCATCAACGACCGCGGCGTGTGGTTCTTCCTCGACACGCACGTGCAGCTCGACCCGTCGCCGGAGCAGATCGCGGAAGCGACGCTGCAGGCTTCGTACCGGCTGAAGCTGTTCGGCGTCGAGCCGAAGGTCGCGCTGCTCTCGCATTCGAACTTCGGCAGCCACGACGATGCGAGCGCGCGCAAGATGCGCGAGGCGCTGGCGCTGATCCGCGCGCGCGCGCCCAAGCTCGAGGTCGACGGCGAGATGATGGCCGACACCGCCTGGAACCCGCAGCTGCGCGAGCAGATGCTGCCGGACACCACCCTGCACGGCCGCGCCAACCTGTTCGTGATGCCGAACCTCGACGCGGCGAACATCGCCTACAACATGACGCGCGTGATGACCGACGGCGTGGCGATCGGCCCGATCCTGATGGGCCTCGACCAGCCGGCGCACATCCTGACCACCGCCTCCACCCCCCGCCGCGTGATCAACATGACCGCGATCGCGGCCGTCGACGCGCAGCTGCGGAAAGAAAGGGGACGGAGGTAGTTAAAAAAGGGACGGAGCGGGTCGGGCTTTCCTGAAAGCCCTGTCCCGAAATTAATTACCTCCGTCCCCTTTTTTTCACCAGCCGGCGGCGAGCAGCGCGTCGAGCTGCGCGAACTGGCCGGGCAGGCCTTCGGCGGAGCCGGCGAGGGCTTCGTCGCAGGCTTCGGCGGTGGGGTAGAGCTCGCTGTAGCTGACGAGCGTCTTGCCGTCGCGTTCCTCGAAGGTCACGGTGGTGACCGCGCCGTTGTCGCCGTCTTCCTCGTTCGTCCAGGCGATGCGCTGGTTCGGCACGACGTCGGTGTAGCGACCGAAGAACGCCATCGGCTCGTCGAACGCCGGATGGCGGAACACCAGCCGGTACTTGCCGCCGGTACGCACGTCCATCTCGCAGGACTCGAGGGTCATGCCGGCGCCTTCCGGCACCCACCACTTGCGGAAGAGGTCGGGATTGCGCCACGCCTCGTAGACGAGCCGGGCGGGGGCGTTGAACGTGCGCGTCGCGACGAACTCGCGGTCGGACTTGCGTTGCACGTCGGTGGGATTCATCGCGGCGGCGCTACTCGTGGCGTTGGCCATCTTCCTTCTCCTGGCGTTTGAGGTCTTCGACGATCCGGTCCAGAGCGTCGAAGCGCGCGCTCCAGAGTTCGTGGTGCCGCGCGATCCACGCGGCTTCTTCTTCCAGCCGGCGCGGCCCGAGCCTGCAGGTGCGGACGCGGCCGACTTTCTCCGTGGTCACCAGGCCGGCCTGCTCCAGGACGCCGACGTGCTTCTTCATGCCGGTCAGGGTCATGTCGAACTTTTCGGCGAGGTCGCTGATCGAGGCGTCCGAGCGCCACAGCTGCTCCAGCACGCCCCGGCGGGTGACGTCGGAGAGGGCGGCGAAGGTGGCGTCGAGGCGGGCTTGATGGTGAACCATTTGGTTCACTGTAGGGCGCGTCCCGGGGATTTGCAAGTGCCCGGGCCGGCCCGGCTTGGCCCGGCCCCGGCCCCGGCCCCGGCCCGGGCCGGGATTCCTCGTCAGTCGCCGAGGCGGCGGGCCACCCACCAGCCGCCGGCCCCGCCCGCGCACTGGGCCAGGACGAAGGCCAGCACGTCGCCCGGCCGGATGCCGGAGAAGCTCGAAGTGAGCGAGCGCGCCAGCGTCACCGCGGGATTCGCGAACGAGGTGCTGGCGGTGAACCAGTACGCCGCGAAGATGCAGCAGGCGACCAGCGCGGCGACCGCCCCGGGCTTGCGGCGCACGCCGAGCTGGATCGTCAGCACCAGGCCGAAGGTCGCCACCGCTTCGCTGAGCCATTGGCCGGCACCGGTGCGCGCATGGTGGCCCGGCTGCCACAGCGCCAGTCCGAACATGGCGTGCGCGAGCAGCACGCCGGCCACGGCGCCGATCGGCTGCAACGCGACGTACGCGATGGCCTCGCGCGTGCCGAGGCCGCGATCGAAGCGCGCGACAGCGCCACGCCCATGATCCCGGAGCCGACGACCGCGGCGAGCAGCAACGCGGTACCGAGGAATTCGGCGAGCAGGCGCTGGCGCAACGAAGGCGCCGAAGCAACGGGTGCCACCGGTGCGGCGCTCACAGCGAGGCCAGCAGCGCCTGCACGCGGCGCGAGATCTCGTCGCGCACCGCGCGGTAGCCGTCGTCGTCCAGGTCCTTCGGATCGGGCAGCGCCCAGTCCTCGCGGCGCTTCGCGGGCACCCACGGGCAGTCGTCGCCGCAGCCCATCGTGACCACGGCATCGAAGCCGCCGGAGATTTCGGCCAGCGGCTTCGATGCGTGCGTCGCCAGGTCGTAGCCCAGCTCGCCCATGAAGCGCACCGCCTTCGGATTGATGCGGCCCGACGGCTTCGAGCCGGCACTCAGCGCTTCCACCTGCGCGCCGCCGTGCATGCGTGCGAACGCCTCCGCCATCTGGCTGCGGTTCGAGTTCTCCACGCAGACGAACAGCACGCGCTTCATGGCCGCGCAGTCTTCAGCAGCAGCCGGACTGCGGCGCGCAGCACGACGCGCCCTTGTCCACCTTCGGCTTCACGCTGGCGACGTCCGGGCTGCACGAGGTGCCGTCGGTCGCGCAGGCCGCGCCTGCCGCGTGGTAGGTCGTCGCCTCGCCGAAGGTGTGGAACGTCTCCCAGCGCGTGCCCTGCGGATCCTCCGTCCACAGCTTGTCGGACTGCGCGTAGCAGCAGATGGTCGCTTCCTCCGGCACGACGGTGCCGCCCGCGGCGTCGAGGCGCACGCCGATCGCCGCGAGCGCGTCGCTGCTGTCGGCCTGGATGCCGAGGTGGTCGACGCCCGGCGCGCGGCCGGTGTTGGAGATCGCGAAGTTGACGCGCGGGTCCTCGAGCATCCACTTCGCGTAGTCGTCCTTGAGCACGGTGGGTTGCGCGCCGAACAGCTCGGCGTAGAAGCGGACGCTCGCCGGCAGGTCGGCGACGTTGAGGTGCACGTGGAAGCGATTCATCGTTCGGTGTCCTTGGTGCGGGTGCGCTGGGTGCGCGGGGGGCAGGCGGACGCCGGCCCGCAATCGGCGGCGCCCGCGCAGCAGTTCTCGGTGAGGTAGGCCAGCAGCGCGTCCATGCGCGGATAGTCGGCGCGGACGCGGATGACGCGGCCCTCGCGCTGGTCCTGGACCATGCCGGCGGCGCGGAGCACGTTGAGGTGGGCGGTCAGCGTGGCGGGCGCCAGCCCGAGCTGGTCGCGGAGGGCGCCCACCGGCAGGCCGTCGTGGCCGGCCTGCACCAGTGCGCGGAAGGCGGCCAGGCGGGATTCGTGGCTGAGGGCATTGAGAGCGGCGAGCGCGGTGGTGGTGTCCATGATTCATATATTCCAGAAATATGGAAATGATTGTCAACAGGGGCAGCTGCCCTGTCCCCAAATTAACTACCTCCGTCCCCTTTTTTTATGCCCGGGCGATAATCGAAAGGCCCATATCAAGCCGGCGACGGGCTGTTACCATCGGGCTTCCACACACGTTTTCGATGGCGCGGCCAGCGGGTCGCGCGGAGGCCACGACCCCATGAACCAGCTCAACGAGTTGCTGCGCGACGACCCCGATCCGACCGAGACCCGGGAGTGGGTCGAGTCGATCCAGGCGGTCCTCGACCGCGAGGGCGCCGGTCGCGCGCACCAGCTGCTCGAGAACGTGGTCGAGGTGACCCGCCGCGCCGGCGCGAACCTGCCGTTCCAGCCGACCACCGAGTACATCAACACCATCCCCGCCGGCCAGGAGGCCAAGAGCCCCGGCGACGCGGCGATGGAGTGGCGGATCCGCTCGATCATCCGCTGGAA
>DASTWT010000166.1:0-16466 GCA_035765815.1 Luteimonas sp.
GGCCGGCCGCCTGGCGGCGCACCAGCGGCGCGATGTCGAGGATCACGACCACGCTGCCGTCGCCCAAGATGGTCGCGCCGAAGATGCCCGGCAGCGATGCCACCTGCGGGCCGACCGGCTTGACCACGATCTCGCGGTTGCCGACCACCTGGTCGATGCAGACCGCGGCGCGCAGGTCGCCCGAGCGGATCAGCAGCAGCGGCATCTGCAGCTGGCCTTCGGCCTTCGCGGCGCCGTGGCCGAGCAGCAGGCCGAGGTCGTGCAGCGCGTATTCCTCGCCGCCGTACGAATAGCTCGCGCCTTCCTTCTCGAGGTCCTCGCGCGAGATCCGGCCGACGCCGCGCACGGAGGCGATCGGCACCGCGAACGTGGTCTCGCCGATGCGCACGAACACCGCCTGCGTGACCGCGAGGGTCTGCGGCAGGTGCAGGACGAAGGTCGTGCCTTCGCCCTTCTTCGTGCGGATGTCGTAGGTGCCGCCGAGCTGGCGGACTTCGCTGGCGACCACGTCCATGCCGACGCCGCGACCGGCGAGCCGGCTCACTTCGTCGGCGGTGGAGAAGCCGGGCTCGAAGATCAGCGCGTCGAGCGCGCTGTCGGCGAGCACCGCGCCCGGCTGGACCAGCCCGCGCTGCTCGGCGCGCTTGCGGATCGCGCCGCGGTTGAGGCCGGAACCGTCGTCGCCGACTTCCAGCACGACTTCCGAGCCTTCGCGGCGCAGCGCGATGCGGACCGTGCCTTCCTCGTCCTTCTTCGCCTTGCGGCGCTCGGCGGGCGATTCCAGGCCGTGGGCGACGGCGTTGCGGAGCATGTGCTCCAGCGGCGCGGTCATGCGCTCGAGCACGTTGCGGTCGAGTTCGCCCTGGGCGCCGTCGAGCTTGAGCTGGACCTGCTTGCCGGTGTCGGCGGCGGCCTGGCGCAGCACGCGGCGCAAGCGCGGCACGAGCGCGTCGAACGGCACCATGCGCGTGCGCATGAGGCCTTCCTGCAGCTCGGAGCTCACGCGCGACTGCTGCAGCAGCAGCGTTTCGTAGTGGCGGACCTGGTCGTCCATCGACTGCTGCAGGCTGCTCAAGTCCGCGGCCGACTCGGCCAGGGCGCGCGAAAGCTGCTGCAGGGTCGAGAAGCGGTCGAGCTCGAGCGGGTCGAACGTCTGGTCGCCGGTGTCGTGCTCGCGCTGGTAGCGCGCGATGATCTGCGCTTCCGTCTCGCTGTCGAGGCGGCGGAGCTGGTCGCGCAGGCGCATGTTGGTCTGTTCCATCTCGACCATCGCCGCGCGGAACGCACCGAGCTGCTGTTCCAGGCGGGCGCGGTAGATCGCGACCTCGCCGGCGTAGTTGACGAGGCGGTCGAGCAGGTCGGCGCGGATGCGCACCTGTTCCTGCGGCGCGCGCACCGAGACGTCGTCGTCGTCGTGCGCGGCGTCGGCGACCGGCGCGGACAGCGGCTTGAGCTCGACCTTCGGCGCCGGCACCGGCGACGCGGGCCGCGCCTGCGCCTGGTCCGGCGCGAACGACTCGCCGCGCGAGCGCGCGTCGAATTCGGCGATCAGCTGCTCCGGCAGCCCGACGGCGCGACGCTGGCCGACGCGGGTGACCATCGCGTGCAGGCGGTCGAGGCCGCGCTCGAGCGCGGCGACGCCTTCGCGGCCGAGCTCGACGCGCTGGTCGGCGACGGATTCGAGCAGCGACTCCATCGCGTGGCCGAGTTCGCCCACGGCCATGATGCCGGCCATGCGCGCGCCGCCCTTGAGCGTGTGCAGGTCGCGCTGCAGGCCGACCACGGCGTCGCGCTCGGCGGGCGCGGCGTGGAGCTGCGCCAGCAGGGTGTCGGAGTGATCGAGCAGGTCGACGCTTTCCTCGACGAAGATGTCGATCAGGTCGACGTCCAGGCCGGTGACGTCGAGCGGCATGTCGGGGTCTTCCCCGGCGGCGGCCGGAGCGCGCTCGCGCGGCGCGGCGGGCGCGACGGGTCCGGCCTTCGCCTCGGCGGCGGCGCGCTCGGCTTCGAGGCGCTCGGCTTCGAGGCGCTCGGCTTCGAGGCGTTCGGCTTCGAGGCGTTCGGCTTCGGCCTGTTCGGCGGCAGCGCGCTCGGCTTCGAGACGCTCGGCTTCGGCCTGTTCGGCGGCTGCGCGCTCGGCTTCGAGACGCTCGGCTTCGGCCTGTTCGGCGGCAGCGCGCTCGGCTTCGAGGCGTTCGGCTTCGGCCTGCTCGGCGGCAGCGCGTTCGGCCTCGAGACGCTCGGCTTCGGCCTGCTCGGCGGCAGCGCGTTCGGCCTCGAGACGCTCGGCTTCGGCCTGTTCGGCAGCCGTGCGTTCGGCTTCGATGCGCTCGGCTTCCAGCGCCTGTGCGTCGACGGCGTCCTGCATCGCCTGGGCATCCTGCGGCGGCGACGGCGGCGCAGCCTCCAGGCTCGCCGCGAGGTCGCCGAAGCCGCTGAAGTCCAGCGCCGCGAGCTCGCGCGCCAGCGCGTCGCCGTCGAGCGCGGGCGGCGCGGCCTCGTGCTCGGTCGCGACAGGCTCCGGAACGCTCGCTTCCGGAATGTTCGCTTCCGGCAGGACCGCTTCCTCTTCGAATTCCACGCCCAGCGCCGCGTATTCGTCGGCGGGGGCGACGTCCGGCAGGCTGTCGCGCAGCGCCGCCAGGCGCGCGGCCAGCGCGCTGCAATCGGGCACGCGCGGTTCCGGCGCGTGCAGGCCGGCGACCGTTTCGCGGACGGCGTCGGCGAGCGCGGACAAGGCGGCGACGCCTTCGGGCGAGGCGACGCCATGCGCCGCGACGAGCCGCTTCAGGTAGGCCTCGGCGGGCGTCATCGCCTCGGTGATGGCCGGCACTTCGGTCATCGCGAACGCGCCGTTCATCGTATGGATCGCGCGCAGCAGCGTGTCGTCGGCGATCGCGGTGCCGCCCGACGCGGCCTGCAGCCAGCGATCGACGGTGGCGAGATGGCCGCCGACCTCGGCGTCGAGGATCTCGAGCAGCACCTGGTCCACGCTCGCGGGGATGCCGGCCGGCGCCGCGGGCGCTTCGGCCGCGGCCTCGGCGACGGGTTCCGGTGCAGCCGCGTCGACTTCGGCTTCGGCCTGCATTCCCGGAGCCGCCTGCGACGGCGCTTCGGCGGCGGCGGGTTGGTGGAAGGCCTCCTCGCCTGCGGCGACGCGGTCGGCGACGGCCTGGATGCCGTCGAGGTCGGCGGTGATGCCGCCCTCGCCGCGCAGCGCGGAGAGCAGGCCAGGCAGCGCTTCGTAACTCTGGTCGACCAGCGCGACCACCGCCGCGCTCGGCGGCCGCGAGCCGTCGAGCACGCGGTTGAGCATGTTCTCGGTCTTCCACGCGAACTCGCCGAGCGTGCGCGCGCCGACCAGGCGGCCGCTGCCCTTCAGCGTGTGGAAAACGCGGCGGATCGGGCGCAGCCGCTCCATGTCGTCCGGCGCCTGACGCCATTCGGGCAGCAGCGCGCGCAGGTTGGCGATCTCCTCCTCGAACTCCTCGAGGAAGATGTCGCGGATCTCGTCGTCGATCTCGTCGCCGGTGGCCTCGAAGCCGCCGGCGTTGCCGGCGCCGACCGGGGCGGGCGCATGCGCGGGAGCGGCGGGAGCGGCCGGGACCACGGGCGCGATCGGCGCGACCGGCGGCTGCGTCGCGACGGGCTGCGGCGGGGTCGGCTCGGCGGAAGCGGCGGGTTCGGCCGCGAACTCGACCATGCCCGCATCCGTTTCCACGGCGACGTCCTGCGCGCCGGCGAGCGACGCTTCCTCCGCGGCCGACGCGGGCTCCGCCTGCGGCTCGGGTTCCGGGATCGGCCAGTAGCCCAGTGTTTCCAGGCTGTTGCGCGCGATGTCGAGGATGTCGTCGCGGTTGCCGCGCTGCTCGCGCAGCGCTTCCAGGTAATACTCCAGGCTCGCCAGCGCGTCGGCCAGCGTGTCGAGCTGGCGGCCGCTGGGCACGCGGCGCCTGCCGAGCAGTTCGCGGTCGGTGTAGGCGCGCACGCCGGCCAGGTATTGCGCAGGCTGCGGCAGGTCGAGCATCTGCAGCGCGCCGGCGACTTCGCCGAGCAGCCGCGGCACTTCCGCGAGTTCGCCGTGTTCCCAGCCGGTTTCGACGAACGCGACGAACGCCTGCCGCGCGTCGGCGAAGTTGGCGATCGCCTCGCGGGCGAGCACCTCGGTGACCTTGCGCGACTCGCTGGCGAGCAACATGTCGGCATCGGCGTCCGCGCCGTCGCCGCCCAGCCGCTCCACCTGCTCGTCGAGCGAGGCGTCGACGTAGAGCAGCGCGGCGGCGATGTCGAGGAGCGCGCCTTCGTCCGCGGCGCGGTCGCCGGACACGATCGCGCCGAGCGCGTCGCGCTGGCGCTGGACCAGGCCGCGCGCGGCGTCGAGGCCGAGCATGCCGAGCGTGTCGGCGATGGTGCCGAGCGCGGCCGCCTGCGGCGCAAGGCCGGACACCTGCGCCTGGCCGCTGCGCACGTGCAGGTCGAGCGCGTCCTTGACCCGCAGCAGGTCTTCCTTGATCGCGACGGACACGGTGTCGAGCAGCGCGCGGTTGTGGCCCGCGATGCTGCCCTGGGCGTGCGCGATCTCGGTCTCGGTCGCCTGCAGGTCGAGGTCGAAGGTGTCGCGCAGGCTGCGCAACGAGGGGTGGTCGCTGCCGTTCTGCGCCACCTGGTAGAGAAGCTTGCGCGCGGGCTCGAGCGCCGCATCGGCGCGCGCGGGCGCGCCGGCGGCCGTGGCGTGGCGACGCGCTTCGGCGACGACGTCGGAGAACGCGTCGCGCAGCGCCGGCGTGGGATTCATGGCGCCGTCGCGCAGCGCCGAGGCGACCGCGGACGCGACCCAGAACATGCGCCGCGCGCCTTCGTCCCCGGCGCCGGCGAACAGCGATTCGGCCGCGGACGCGAGCCTGGCCGCGCCTTCGGGCCAGTCGGACAGCGCCTGCTCCAGCTGCGCCACCTGGCCCGCGGCATCGGCAGCCTCCGGCATCGGCGCGCCGCTGCCGAACGCCGCCGGCAACGGCTTCTGCAGGCCGGGCGAGAACAGCGCGCTCTCGTCGACGCCCGGTTCGCCGCGCGCCGCGCGCACTTCGTTGAGCAGCGGCAGCAGCACGACCGGGATGTCCTTGTGGCCGCCCTGCAGGCGCTCGAGATAATCGGGCAGCAGCACGACGCCGCGCATCAGCGTGGCACAGGCATCGTCGCGCTGGGCGACGCGGCCGGCGCGCAGCGCCTCGGCGAGCTGCTCCATCTCCTCGGCGATGCGCGCGGGCGCATACAGTTCGACCATGCGCAGCGTGCCCTGCACCTCGTGCAGGCGCGCGGCGGTGGTCGCCATGTGCGCGGCTTCCGGGTTCTCGGCGAACGCCTCGATCTCGATCCGCGCCTGGCGCAGGGTCTCGTCCAGCTCCGGCTTGATCCAGCCCAGCGTGGTGTAATCGATTGCGTCGCGCAGCGCTGTCGTCATCTTCCGGCTCTGATCGCTCTATCGTCGCTTCGCGCGCCCGCTCAGGCGGGCAGCTTGAAGTCGGCCACCGAGCGGCGGAGGTCGGCCGCGAGCTGGGCGAGGTTTCCGATCGACTGCGCCGTCTGGCTGGCGCCCTGCGAGGTCTGCGCGGTGATCGACTGGATGGTGTTCATCGCCTGGGTGATGTTGGTGGCCGCCGCGGACTGCTGCTGCGCCGCGCTCGAGATGCCCTGAATCAGGTCGGCGAGGTTGGTCGACACGTTTTCGATCTCGCCCAGCGCGGTACCCGCGTCCTCGGCCAATCGCGCACCGGCCACCACTTCCGAGGTCGTCTGCTCCATCGAGCTGACGGCCTCGTTGGTGTCGGCCTGAATCGTCTGCACCAGCGACTCGATTCGCTTCGTCGCGTTCGACGAGCGCTCGGCGAGTCGCTGCACTTCGTCGGCCACGACCGCGAACCCGCGGCCCGCTTCACCCGCCGAGGCCGCCTGGATGGCCGCGTTCAGCGCGAGGATGTTCGTCTGTTCCGAGATGTCGTTGATGAGCTCGACGATCGAGCCGATTTCCTGCGAGGATTCGCCGAGGCGCTTGATTCGCTTCGAGGTTTCCTGGATCTGGTCGCGGATGTTGTCCATGCCCTGGATCGTCTGGCGCACGACGCCGGCGCCGTTGGTCGCGATCTGCACCGAGCGCTGCGCCACTTCCGCGGACTCGGCGGAGTTGCGCGACACCTGGTTGATGCTCGCCGCGATTTCGTTGATCCGGTCCGAGGCGGAGTTGATTTCCGAGGCCTGGTGCTCGGCGGCCTCGGCGAGGTGCATGGCGGTCGCCTGCGTCTCCTGCGCGCTCGACGCCACCTGCACCGAAGTGTCGGTGATCGTCTGCACCAGGCTGCGGAGCTGCTCGACCGCGAAGTTGATCGAGTCCGCGATCGCGCCGGTCATGTCTTCCGTGACCGTCGCCTTCACCGTCAGGTCGCCTTCCGCGAGCGAGCCCATTTCGTCCAGCAGGCGCATGATCGCCTCCTGGTTGCGGTTGTTCAGTTCCAGCGTGCTCTCGTAGCGCTTGCGCTCGGCGCGGCGGGTACTGAAGTACAGGCCGACGAGCGAGAGCAGCATCAGCGCGCCGGAGATGATCGAGGGCCACACGCCGCCGATGATGCTGGTGTCCTTCAGCGAGCCGAAGGCGGTCAGCGAGGCGAACAGGCT
Source organism: Luteimonas sp. (assembly GCA_035765815.1). GTDB lineage: Bacteria > Pseudomonadota > Gammaproteobacteria > Xanthomonadales > Xanthomonadaceae > Cognatiluteimonas. Next base: position 6,667 of record DASTWT010000166.1, read on the forward strand.
TTCGCTGTCGGACAGCAGCTTGTCCGAGCCGGTCGCGATCGCCGCGGCCGCGCTCTGCGCGCGGAACAGGTTCTGCGAGGTGCTGAGGATCGCGTCGAGGTCGGTCTTCATCGCGGTCCACAGCGTGTTCGCCTGGTTCAGCGACGCGACCGCGGCCGGGGTGGCGACCTTCTGCGCCTCGCCGGCGCCGCCTTCGCGGAAGCCCTTGAGCACTTGCTCGAACACGCCGGCGTCGCGCGCGAGCGCGTCGCCGGCGATCTGCGCGCCGGTGCCGCCCGCCTGGATTTCCGCGACGCGGCGGGCCATGGTCGCCGCGAGGATGCCCTCGCGCACCGCCAGGTAGACCTGCGAGGAGGCCGAACCGCCGGCCAGCATCGCGCGCACCACCTCGTCCATCTGCGCCTGCAGCTGGGGCACGCGCTGCACGAAGCTGTTGGCGTTGCCGGCCAGGCCGAGCACCGCGCGCTCGGAATCGATCACCTGCTGCGCGCTGGTGTTCAGCGGGGTCCAGGTCTCGGCGACGGTGTTGATGGGCCCGCTCACGCCGGGCTGCTGCCCGTAGTTGCTGGTCAGCGTGCCGATGTCGGCCGCGATCTGGCTCTTCGTCGTCTTGAACGCCGCGAACGAATCCGCGTTGCCGCCGACCGCCTCTCGGCCCTGGTTGGCGAGCTTCTGCGAGTTCACCTGCAGGTTCGAGGCCGCGGTCGAGGCGCCGCCGAGCAGGCGCGCCTTGTAGATCGAGTAGCCCGTGTTGGCGATGAACACGATCAGCGATACGACCAGCAGGAAGGACCAGAAGCTGGTGCTCCGGCTGCCCTTGGCGGTGCTTTCCATCACGGTGCTCATGGTTCTCTACCCCTGGTCTTTCCGGTTGCGGTGCGCGGCGTCAGGCCGCGGCTTGCCTGAATTCGGGTGTGCGGGCCAGCTTCTGCAGGCTGAAGATGGCCCAGGCGTCCTCGCCGAGGCGGTACGCGCGCTCGACGAAATGGGTGTAGCGGCCGTCGGCGAGCGCCTGCTCGCGCACGCTGTCGTCGTCCAGGCGCTGCTCGTCGATGAAGCTGCGCTGGCCGAACAGCTCGTCGATGGTCACGGCGACGTCGCCGCCGGGCTGGCGCACGATCAGCACGCGCTGCCCTTCGTGCAGCACGGTGCGCTCGCCTTCGAGGAACTGCTTGAGGTCGACGATCGGCAGCAGGTTTCCGCGGACGTTGGCCACGCCCAGCATCCACGGCTGCGCGCCGGGCACCGGCGTCACCTGCGGCATCGGCAGGATCTCGACCACTTCGTCGAAGCCCGCGGCCAGGCGGCGGCGGCCGACGCGGAAGCCGACGCCGCGCCACAGGCCCGGCGCGTCCAGCTGTTCCGGCAGGCCGGCCACGTGCGCGAGGCTGCGCTGCTCGTAGTCGGCCAGGATGTCGAACGGACCGCGCGCGGCCATCTCAGCCACCGACCAGCTCGTTGATGCGCGCCACCAGCGCCTCGGCGTTCGGCGGCTTGACGATGTAGTCCTTCGCGCCCTGGCGCAGGCCCCAGGCGCGGTCGGTGTCCATGTTCTTCGTGCTCACGATCACCACCGGGATCGCGCCGGTGGCGGCGTCGCGCGACAGCGCGCGCGTGGCCTGGAACCCGTTCATGCCCGGCAGGATCACGTCCATCAGCACCAGGTCCGGAAGCTCGCGCTTGCAGACCTCGATGCCCTCCTCGGCGCTGCCCGAGGACATCACCTGGTGGCCGCTCTTCTCGAGCATCTGGGTGAGGACCGCGACGTCCGTCGGCGAGTCCTCGATCAACAGGATGCGTGCCATTGTTGCCCTACCCCCCGGTCAGGCGTTGACGTGCTTGCGGATGGCGTCGAGGAGCTCCTCGCGCGTGAACGGCTTGGTGACGTACTGCTCGGAGCCGACGATGCGGCCGCGCGCCTTGTCGAACAGGCCGTCCTTCGACGACAGCATGATCACCGGCGTGGACTTGAACAGCTGGTTGTTCTTGATCAGCGCGCAGGTCTGGTAGCCGTCCAGGCGCGGCATCATGATGTCGACGAAGATGATCTGCGGCTGCTGGTCGGCGATCTTCGCCAGGGCCTCGAAACCGTCCGTGGCGGTGACCACGTCCGCGCCTTCGCGCTTGAGCAGCGTCTCCGCGGTGCGGCGGATCGTCTTGGAGTCGTCGATCACCATCACTCGGAGGCCATCGAGGCTTCCGGCGCGGCTGTCGTCTGGCGTCATTGGTGCTCCCCTGCGCGGTGCTCGTGAGTGCCGGCTCCGCTGCGAAACACCTATATCCCAGCCTGCGGCGACAGTGTCAAGTTTTCGTTGGCCGGACCGTGCGCCCGAACACGTTGCGGCGTCGCCCGGCCTTTCCGGGCGCTGCTACCATGCGGGTCTCCCGCCGCGGATCAGCGCATGGTGCTCGATGTCGTCGTCGTGATGGATCCGATCGGGTCCATCAGGACCGCCAAGGATTCGACCTTCGCGATGCTGCTGGAAGCCCGGCGGCGCGGCCACCGGCTGCACTACGTGGTCCCGGGCGGCCTGGGCCTGCGGGACGGCGCCGCGACCGCCCTGCTGGCGCCGCTGTCGGTCCGGGACGACCCGGACAGCTGGTTCGAGCTGGGCCTGGCGGAACGGCGCGCCCTCGGGGCCGGCGACGTGGTCCTGATGCGGACCGATCCGCCGGTCGACGACGAGTACATCCACGACACCCAGGTGCTGGGGATCGCCCAGGCCGCGGGCGCGCTGGTCGTCAACGACCCGCAGGGCCTGCGCGACTACAACGAGAAGCTCGCCGCCCTCCTGTTCCCGCAGTGCTGCCCGCCCAGCCTGGTCTCCCGCGACGCCGCGGCGCTCAAGGCCTTCGTGAACGAGCACGGGCAGGCGGTGCTCAAGCCGCTGGACGGGATGGGCGGCCGCTCGATCTTCCGCGCCGCGGCCGGCGACCCGAACCTGAACGTGATCCTGGAAACCCTGACCCGGGGCGGCCGCAGCCTGGCCATGGCCCAGCGCTGGCTGCCGGACATCAGCGGCGGCGACAAGCGGATCCTGCTCGTGGACGGCGTGCCGGTCGACTACTGCCTGGCCCGGATCCCGCAGGGCGACGAGTTCCGCGGCAACCTCGCCGCCGGCGGGCGCGGCGAGGCCCGGCCGCTGACCGACCGCGATCGCTGGATCGCCGCCCAGGTCGGCCCCGAGATGAAGCGCCGGGGCATGCTGTTCGTGGGCCTGGACGTGATCGGCGACTGGCTGACCGAAGTGAACGTGACCAGCCCGACCTGCATCCGCGAGATCGACAAGGCCTGCGGCCTGAACATCGCCGGCCTGCTCTTCGACGCGATCGAGGCCAGGGCGGGGGCTGCCGGCCGCCCGGAATGAGCGTCGCGGCGCCCCCGAGGATCGGCGACCGGGACCGCCTCGGCGCCACGATGGTCCTGTCGCTGCTGCTGCACGGCCTGCTGATCCTGGGGGTCGGCTTCGCGCTGGAATCGGCCGCGCCGGTGATGCCGACCCTCGACGTCGTCCTGTCCCAGGCGCGCAACGCGCTGACCCCGGCGCAGGCGGACTTCCTCGCCGAGGCGAACAACCGCGGCGGCGGCCAGGACGACGTGGCCCGCCGGCCGCGCGACAGCCAGGCGGGCCTGCTGCCCAAGCCCGAGGCCGGCGTGGCCCCGCGCGAGCTGCGCGCGCAGGCGCCGCGGCCCGCGCCGCCCCCGAGCGCGCGCGTGCTGTCGAGCACCGCCGGGCCGACGCCGATCCCGGTCGCGCGCGAATCGCAGGCCACCGCGCGCAAGCCGCTGCCGCGCGGCGACCGGCTCGTTTCCGAGGACCTGGCGATGGCCCGCCTGGCGGCGGAGATCGACGCGAGCACGCGGCTCTACGCGCGGCGGCCGTCGCGAAAGTTCGTCTCCGCGAGCACCCGCGAGTACGCCTGGGCCGCGTACCTGCGCGCCTGGGTCGACCGCGTCGAGCGGGTCGGCAACCTCAACTACCCGGACGAAGCGCGGCGCCGGCACCTCGGCGGAACGGTCGTCATCAACGTCGGCATCCGTCGCGACGGTACCATCGAGAGCACCGGCATCGTGCGCTCGAGCGGCCTGCCGCTGCTGGACGACGCGGCGCTGCGCATCGCCCGCCTCGCCGAGCCCTATCCGCCATTGCCGCGCACGCGCGAGGACCCGGACATCCTGAACGTGGTCCGCACCTGGCAGTTCATGCCGGGCGGCACCATGCTCGACACGAACGCGGGGGACGCGCAATGACCCAGTTCGAATACCTGTCGGTGCTGGTGTCGATCATCGTCGGCCTCGCGCTGACCCAGCTGCTGTCCGGCGCGGCGCGGCTGATCCAGCTGCGGCGGCGGGTGCGCATGCACGCGCCGACGCTGCTGTGGATGGCGACGCTGTTCCTGATCGACATCCAGGTCTGGTGGGTCGCGTTCGACCGGCGCTCGACGACGCAGTGGCACTTCTTCAGCTTCGTGCTCTACCTGCTGATCCCGGTGATGCTGTTCCTGCTCTGCTACCTCGTGCTGCCGGACATGGGCGACGAGGACAGCGCGGACCTGCGCGACAACTTCGACGGCAACCGCGGCTGGTTCTTCGGCCTGCTCGCCGGCATCGGCGTGGTGAGCCTCGCCGAGCAGGCGGTGCGCGGGGAGCTGCTGCGCTTCGACGCGGACGTGGCGTTCCGGGTGGTGTTCATTTCGCTGTCGCTGGCCATGGCCCGCGTGCGCGACGAGCGCATCCACGCCTGGAACGCCGTCCTCGTGCTCTTGCTGATCCTGGGCTACATCGCCATGCTGTTCGTGGACCTGCGATGAACCCTGCTTTCCGATGAAGCTGCTGGCCTTCGAAACCTCGACCGAAGCCTGCTCCGTGGCGCTGTGGCGCGACGGCGCCGTCGTCGAGCGCTTCGAAATCGCGCCGCGCCGGCACGCGGAACTCGCGCTGCCGTGGGCCGAGGCGCTGCTGGCCGAAGCGGGCCTGGCGCGCTCGCAGCTCGACGCGATCGCGGTCGGTCGCGGGCCCGGCGCCTTCACCGGCGTGCGCCTGGGCGTGGCGATCGCGCAGGGCATCGCGCTGGCGCTGGACGTGCCGGTGCTGCCGGTATCGACGCTGCTGGCGCTGGCGGCGCGCGCGCCGGCGCCGGCGGAACGCGTGCTGGCGGCGATCGACGCGCGCATGGGCGAGGTGTACTTCGGCGCGTTCGCGCACGAGGGCGATGCATGGCGCGCGCTGCAGCCGGAAGCGGTGGGCGCGCCCGACGCGATCGCGCTGCCGGACGGCGGCGGCTGGGACGGCGTCGGGACCGGGTTCGACGCCGCCGGCGGCGCGCTGCGCGCTCGCCTCGGCGGGCGGCTCGCGCGCGTGGACGCGGCGGCGCTGCCGCATGCGGCCGACGTGGCGCGGCTCGGCGCGATGATGTCCGCGCGCGGGGAGGCGGTCGCGCCCGAACGCCTGGAGCCGGCCTACCTGCGCGACAACGTCGCGCTGACGCTCGCCGAGCAATCCGCCGCGTCCGCGGCGAAGAAGGCTTCGACCTCGGACAGGTGACGCGTCGCCGGGAACGGCGGCAGCGATTCGAGGAACACGCGGCCGTAGGCGCGGCCGGTCAGGCGCGGATCGCACAGCACCAGCACGCCGCGATCGGTCTCGGTGCGGATCAGCCGGCCGACGCCCTGCTTCAGCGCGATCGCGGCCTGCGGCAGCTGCTCGTCCATGAACGGGTTGCCGCCGGCGCGGCGCACCGCCTGCAGCCGCGCCTCGAACACCGGATCGTCCGGCGCGGCGAACGGCAGCTTGTCGACCACCACCACGCTCAGCGCATCGCCGGCGACGTCGACGCCCTCGCGGAAGCTCGCCGCGCCGAGCAGCACGCCGTTGCCCGACGCGCGGAAGCGTTCCAGCAGCTGCGCGCGCGGCGCCTCGCCTTGCACGAACAGCGGCCACGGCCCTCCGCGCAACGCCTCGGCGGCTTCGCGCAGCGCGCGATGCGAGGCGAACAGCACGAACGCGCGGCCGCCCGACGCCCGCAGCACCGGCGTGATCGCGTCGACGAGCGCGCCGGTGTAGCCGCGCGACATCGGTTCCGGCAGGCCGGCGGGCAGGTAGCACAGCGCCTGCGCGTCCCAGTCGAACGGGCTGGGCTCGAGCAGCGTGCGCGGCGCGTCGAGGCCGAGGCGCTGCGCCACGTGCCCGAAGCCGCCGGCGACCGCGAGCGTGGCCGACGTGAACACCCACGCGGCGCGCGACTGCTCGCGATGCTCGCGCAGCGGGCCGGACACGTCGAGCGGCGTGCGCTGCAGGCGGAAGCCGCGAGGCGTCAGCTCGAACCAGAACACGTCGTCGCTTTCTTCCTGCGTCCAGCGGAGCAGGCGCGCGCCGAGGTCGACGGCGCGCGCGTGGCAGGCGTCGAGCCCGGGCGAGGCTTCGCGCAAGGGTGCGAGCGCGGCGGCGAGCGCGGCCAGCGCCGCCGAGAGCGCCGCCATCGCGTCGGCGACGTCGCCGTCCTCCTGCGCGCGCTCGCGCGTCGCCCGCACCGGCAGCACGTCCATGGCTGCGCGCAGCGCCCGCGTCGCGTGCTCGAGCTGTTGCGCCGGCGCCTGCAACGCGGCCAGCGCGCCGTCCACGCCGTCGCATTCGCGGAGGGCGTCGCGCGCCAGTTCGACCAGCGGCCGCGCGCCGATGCCTTCGCCGAAGAACTGGGCCGCGAGTTCCGGCAGCTGGTGCGCCTCGTCGACGACGAACGCCTGCGCGCCCGGCAGGATCTCGCCGAAGCCTTCCTGCTTCAGCGCGAGGTCGGCGAGCAGCAGGTGGTGGTTGACGACGACCAGGTCCGCGGCCTGCGCGCGCTGCCGCGCCTGCACGACGAAGCATTCCGACCAGAACGGGCATTCGCTGCCCAGGCAGTTCTCCGCGGTGCTGGTGACCAGCGGCACGACCGGCGATTCCTCCGGCAGGTCCTCGATTTCGGCGAGGTCGCCCATGCGCGTGCGCCCGGACCACGCGACGATGCGCGCGAACAGCGCGGCCTGCGCGCGGTCGCCGAACGCCGCGCTGCCGCGCGCCTGCTCGGTGCGGTAGCGGCACAGGTAGTTGGCGCGACCCTTCAGCAGCGCGGTCTGCAGGCCGATGCCGAGCGCGTCGCGCACGCGCGGCAGGTCGCGGTGGTAGAGCTGGTCCTGCAGCGCGCGCGTGCCCGTCGACACGATGGTCCTGAGCCCCGACAGCAACGCGGGCACGAGGTAGGCATAGGTCTTGCCGGTGCCGGTGCCGGCTTCGGCGAGCAGGGGCTCGCGCGCCTCGAACGCGGCGGCGACCGCTTCGGCCAGGCGCTGCTGGCCGGGGCGCGCGCGGAAGCCTTCGATGGCGCCGGCGAGCGCGCCGCCTTCCGCCAGCGCGGCGCTGCTGAGTTCGGACAACGTGGACATGCGATTCAGGAGCCGGCCTTGCCCGCGGCCGCGTCAGTAACGCGCGGGCGCGGCGACCGTGCAGGCGACGCGCCGTTTCATCGCGGCCGCGGCGCCGGCGGCGTCGCCAGCGGCGAGGCGCGCCTGGCGCACCGTTTCGGCGTGGCGCCGGCAGAGCGGGCCGACCTTGCCGCCGATGTCCCACGCCTGCTGCGCCATCCGCTCGGCCATCGCGAGGTCGCCGAGCAGGACGGCGGCTTCGGCGCGCTCCTGCAGCAACGCCGGATCGTCGGGCACGATGCGCAAGGCGTGGTCGAGCGCCGCGGCGGCGGCGTTCGCGCGGCCCGCGGATTCGAGGCGCTGCGCCTGCTCGCGCAGGTCCTCGACCATCGGATCGCGCAGCGGCTGCACGGCCAGTTCGGTGTCGTCGCGGCCGGCGGCGGCGCGGATCGCCGCCACCATCGCCGCGGGCGCGGCGACGGCCCGCTTCGCCGGCGCGGGCGCGGGGGGCGTCGCGCAGGCCGCGAGCAGCGCCGCGCAGGCCGACGCGGCGATGGCGAGGCGGCGCGAACGCCGGCTCATCGCGTCGTCGCTTCCGGCGCAGGCGCGGGCGCGGGTTGCGGCGGCGGTTCGCGCTTCGCCGGATCCTGGCGGTCGCCCCAGCCGAACCAGCTGCGCCATCCGCCGCCGGAATCGTCGTCGTCGGCGTCCTCGCCTTCCTGCTGCTGGTAATACGGATCGGCGTACGTGCAGGCCTGGTACGGCGGCGCGAAGCCGGCGACGAAGGCGAACTGGCGCGCATCCGGGCAACCCGGATCGGTGCTCGATCCGCCCTGGACCCACTGCCAGTCGAGGCCCTTGCTCCCCACCTTCAGCGGCGCGCTCGGCAGGCGCGAGAAGATGCCCGACCACACGCGCATCGCGCCGGTGGCGCCGTACAGCCCGGTCGGCTCGTTCTGGTCGTTGCCGACCCAGATCACCGCGAGATGGTCGCCGGTCCAGCCCGCGAACCAGCTGTCGCGGCTGTCGTTGCTGGTGCCGGTCTTGCCGGCGGGCGACAGGCGGCCGAGGCCGTCGGCGACGAGCTGGTGGCCGGTGCCGCTGGTCACCGCGTACTGCAGCGCGACCGTCACCAGGCGCGCGGCGATCGCGTCGCCTTCCTGCGCCGGCGCGGGCGCCTTGTCGTAGCGGTTCACGACCTTGCCGTCCTGGTCGATGACGCCGCGCACCGCGTGCAGCGGCTGCACTTCGCCGTCGGAGGCGAGGAACTGGTAGAGCTGCGCCATCGCGTACGGGCTCTGGTCGGTCGAGCCGAGGATCAGCGACGGGTTCGCGTCCGAATCCAGCCCGGCGAGCGTGTGGATGAGGTCGGCGATGCGCTCGGGGCCGACCTGCATGCCGATCCGGACCGTCGCCTGGTTCCAGGAATGCGCGAGCGCGTCGATCACGCGGATCGTGCCGTGGCTGCGGCCGTCGGAATTGCCCGGGCTCCACTTCTTGCCCGTGTCCAGCGTGACGGTGACCGGGCTGTCGTCGACGAAGCTGGCGAGCGACCAGCGCGAGGGCTGGGCCAGCGCGAGCAGGTACACGAACGGCTTGATGATCGAGCCGACCGGCCGCTGCGCCTCGACCGCGCGGTTGAAGCCGTGCTTCGTGGGATCGCGGCTGCCGACCACCGCGCGCACCTCGCCGTCGTGCACGTCGGTGAGCACCAGGCCGGCCTGCAGCGGCGGGCGCTTCCTGTTGGTGTCGAGCGCCTTGAGCGTCTTCGTCACCGCGCCCTCCGCATACGCCTGCGCGGCCGGCGACATGCCCGTCATCACCGACAGCCCGGCGCCCTGCAGGGCGTCGGCGGGATAGTCGCGCGCGAGCTGGCGGCGAACGAGGTCGACGTAGGCCGGGAAGCGGTTCGCGGAGGTGCTGCCCGGCGCGTTGGTGATGCCCAGCGGCGCGGCCTTCGCGCGCGCGAGCTCGGCGTCGTTGATCAGCCCGGTCTCGTGGAACTTCTCCAGCGCGAAGTTGCGGCGCGCGAGCGCGCGATCCGGGTGCTTGCGCGGGTCGTACCAGGACGGGCCGCGGATGATGCCGACCAGCAGCGCGATCTGCGAGGTGCTCAGGTCGCGGAGGTCGCGGCCGAACCAGTATTCGGAGCCGGCGGCGACGCCGCGGATCTCCTGCGAGCCGCGCTGCCCGAGGTAGACCTGGTTGAGGTAGGTCTCCAGGATCGTGCTCTTGTCGTAGCGCGCCTCGAGCAGCAACGCGTAGATGATCTCGTTGAACTTGCGGCTGAGCGTCTGCTCGCTGCCGATGCCGAGCAGGCCGCTGCGCGCGAGCTGCTGGGTGAGCGTGCTCGCGCCCTGGACCGTCTCGCCGCCGGACTTCACGGCGATGAACAGCGC
>DASTWT010000167.1:0-3281 GCA_035765815.1 Luteimonas sp.
GCCGTCGCGGCCACCGGCCGCATGACGGGCATCGCGATGGGCCTGCCGCTCGACGGCTGCACCGTGGTCTCGCTGCGTCCCGCCGGCATGCACGCATCGATGCGGCGCGCGGCGGCGGCCTCGGGCGCGCGGCTGCTCGCGCTGTCGCCCTGGCGCCTGCGCATCCTCGACGACCCGCGTTCGCGCGCGGCGCTGGCCGCGGCGCTCGGCGCGCCGCGCGTGGTGTTCACCAGCCCCGCCGCGGTCGCCGCCGCCAGGGGCATGGAACGGTTGCGCCCGGCGGAGGATGCGGCGTGGCTCGCGGTCGGCGCCGGCACCGCCGCCGCGCTCGCGCGCGAGGGGGTGGAGGCGATCGCGCCGCAGCGCATGGACAGCGAAGGCCTGCTCGCGCTCGAAGCGCTCCAGCACGTGGCCGGGCTGGCCGTCGGCCTGGTGACCGCGCCGGGCGGCCGCGGCGAGATCGAGCCGGCGCTGCGCCGGCGCGGGGCGCAGGTGCTGCGCGCCGACGTGTACGAACGCACCGAAGTCGCGCCGACCGAGCGCGCGATCGACGCGTTGCGCGCGACCGCGGGCCAACCGCTGTGGCTGGCGCTGGGGAGCGGCGCGGCGCTGGACACGATCCTGCGCGCGCTGCCGGGCGACGCCGCGACGGTGCTGCGCGGCGCGCGGGTCGTCGCCGCCAGCGAGCGGCTGGCGCGGCACGCCGCCACGCACGGCTTCGAACGCATCGTGGTCGCCGCGAGCGCGATGCCGGCGGACCTGGTCGCCGCCGCCGCCGCGGCGCAGGGCGCAGGCTGAGGGCCCAGCCGCCGCGATCGCCGCCGCCGCCCCGGCGCCCGTTCAGCGTGCCGTCACCCCGCAGACACGGCGCCCACGCGGCGCGTGCAAGGCTGCGTGGAAACGGCCATGGAGAACGCCATGAACGCGTCCCGCAACCACCTGATGTCCTGGCTCGTCGTCGCGCTGCTGGCCGTGCTGGCGGGGCAATGGCTGCTCGCGGATCCGGGCGCGGTGCTCGTCCGCTTCCGCGGCTACGACTACACGACCACCGTCGCCGCCGCCGTGATCTGGACCGCGGTCGCGCTGTTCGCGCTGTGGCTGCTCGTGAAGCTGGTGACGCTGCCGTTCCGCAGCTGGCGCGCGCACCGCGATCGCCGCGCCCGCGCGCGCCTCGGCGAAGGCCTGGAGGCGCTGCATCGCGGCCACTACGACCGCGCCGGCAAGCTCCTCGTGGCGGCCGCCGACGAAAGCGACATCGAAGCGGGCGCGCGCCTGGCCGCGGTCCGCGCGGCGATCGCGCGCGGCGACCACGCGGCGGCGAACGCGCAGCTCGCGGCGCTGGGCGAACGCCACGCCACCGAACGCGCCATCGCCGCCGCCGAACTGGCGCTCGACGACCACCGCCCCACCGATGCGCTGGTCGCGCTCGACGCGCCCGCCGCGCAGCCCTTGCCGCCGCGCGGCCTGGCGTTGCGCGCGCTCGCGTTCGCTGCGAACGGCCAGGCCGCGCAGGCGTACGGGCTGCTCGGCACCCTGCGCCAGCAGCAGGCGCTGCCGCCGTCGCGCCTCGACGAACTGCAGGAACGCTGGGCCGCCGGCCTGCTGCGCGAGGCCGACGACGCCAACGTGCTCGCCGAGCGCTGGGAGCGCCTGCCGAAATCGCTGCGCGCCGAACCGATCGTCGCCGGTGCGTATGCCGAACGCGCCGCCGCGTTGAACTGGGACGAAGCCGCGACGCGCGCGATCGAACAGGCGCTCGACACGCGCTGGGACGAAGGCCTCGCGGCGCGCTACGGCACGCTGCCGGTGACGCGGCTTGAACAGCGCCGCGCCGCCGTCGACCGCTGGCTGCGCGACCACCCTTCCAGCCCGGCGCTGTTGCTGGCGCGCGCGCGGCTGGCGCGCGCGCAGGGCGACTGGCCCGACGCCGAAGCGTCGCTGCACCGCGCGATCGCGCAGGGCGCGGGCGCGGACGCCTGGGAGGAGCTGGGCCACGGCCTCGCCGCCCACGGCGACGACGCGCTGGCGCGCCAGTGCTATGCGAATGCGCTGCGCGCGGCGCGCGGCGAGGACGTCGCCTGGATCACCGCGCCGCAGGACGATCTCGCGGCCCCCGTCCTGCGCCAGGCCTGAAAAAGGGGGCCGCCCCCTCTTCAGCGCTCGAGGATCGCGACGACGCCCATGCCGCCGGCGGTGCAGATCGACACCAGGCAGCGGCCGCCGCCGCGTTCCTTCAGTTCCTTCGCCGCGGTGGCGACGATGCGCGCGCCGGTCGCCGCGAACGGATGGCCGGTCGCGAGCGACGAGCCGAGCGGGTTGATCTTCGCCGGGTCGATGCGGCCCAGCGGTGCGTCGAGCCCGAGCCGCGTCCGGCAGTAGTCCTCGCTCTCCCAGGCGCGCAGCGTGCACAGCACCTGCGCGGCGAAGGCCTCGTGGATCTCGTAGAAGTCGAAGTCCTGCAGCGACAGGCCGTTGCGCGCCAGCATCTCCGGCACCGCGATCGTCGGCGCCATCAGCAGGCCTTCGCCGTGCACGAAGTCGACCGCGGCGACGTGCGCGTCGCGGATGTGGCACAGCACCTCGTGGCCGTGCGCCGCCGCCCACTCGTCGCTGGACAGCAGGCACGCGGCCGCGCCGTCGGTGAGCGGCGTCGAGTTGCCGGCGGTCAGCGTGCCCTTGCCCGAGGTCCTGTCGAACGCCGGCTTCAGCGTGGCCAGCTTCTCCAGCGACGTGTCCGGCCGCAGGATGTTGTCCCGCGACACGCCGCGGAAGCTCACCACCAGGTCGTCGAAGAAGCCGCGCTCGTACGCGGCGGCGAGCTTGTGGTGCGAGCCCACCGCCCACTCGTCCTGCGAATCGCGCGAGATGCTCCATTCGCGCGCCATGTCCTCGCAGTGGTCGCCCATCGACTTGCCAGTGCGGGGCTCGGCCACGCCGGGGAATTCCGGCTTGAGCTCGCGCAGGCGGAAACCCTTGAACGCCGCGGCGCGCTGCTTGAACGTCTTCGCGCGCGCCGCTTCGAGCAGCCTGCGCCGCAACGCCTGGCCGTAGACGATCGGCACGTCGGAGGTGGTGTCGCTGCCGCCGCCGATGCCGGCTTCGATCTGGCCGGTGGCGATCTTGTTGCCGATGAGCACGATCGAATCCAGCGACGTGCCGCAGGCGCGCTGCAGGGTGATGCCGGGCGTCAGCGGCGACAGCCCGGACGACAGCGTCGCCTCGCGGCCGAGGTTCCAGTCCGACGGGTGCTTGATCACCGCGCCCATCGCGACTTCGCCCAG
>DASTWT010000168.1:0-4483 GCA_035765815.1 Luteimonas sp.
ATGCCGGCCGCGCGGGCGGCGAGGATGTCGCGCTCGTCGTCGCCGACGTAGGCGCAGTCGGCGGCGCCGAGGCCCTGCGCGCGCGCCGCAAGCAGCAGCGGTTCCGGATCGGGCTTGCGCACCGGCAGCGTGTCGCCGCCGACCAGCACCGCGCAGCGCCGCTCCCAGCCCAGCAGCGGCAGCAGCGCGCGCGCCAGCGCTTCGGGCTTGTTGGTGACGATGCCCCAGCGGCTGCCGGCGTCCTCGATCGCGGACAACAGCGCCTCGATGCCTTCGAACGGCGCACCGTGCTTGCCGAGCTCCTGCCGGTACACGTCGAGGAAGGGCTGCACCAGCGCTTCGCGTTCGCCTTCGCCAAGCGCGGGGAACGCCGCGGCGATCATCGCGCGCGCGCCTTTCGAGACGTGCGGTCGCAGGGCGTCGGGCATCATCGGCGGCTCGCCGCGGCGCGAGCGCAGCGCGGCGACGGTGGCGACGAAATCCGGCGCGCTGTCGAGCAGGGTGCCGTCGAGGTCGAACAGCACCAGTTGCGGGAACATTCCGGTCACGGCGCCGCAGGCTTCGCCGCGCAGGCGAGGTAGTTGACCGAGGTGCCGCCGCCCACGCGCGCGGAGTTGCGCCAGGGTTCGTAGGCGAGGCCGCTCACGTCCTCGAGCTCGAGGCCGCAGTCGCGCAGCCACGCCGCGAGCTCGGACGGGCGGATGAAGTCGCGGTAGGCGTGGGTGCCGCGCGGCAGCATGCGCGCGACGTATTCGGCGCCGACGATCGCCAGCGCGAACGCGGCCGGCGTGCGGTTGAGCGTGGACAGGAACAGGCGACCCCCGGGTTTGAGCAGGGTCGCGCAGGCCGACAGCACCGACGCCGGATCCGGCACGTGCTCGAGCATCTCCATGCAGGTGATCGCGTCGAACGAGGCCGGCGCTTCCGCGGCCAGCGCTTCCACCGGCTGCTGCCGATAGTCGACGCGCACGCCCGATTCCAGCCCGTGCAGCTTCGCGACCTTCAGCAGGTCGGGCGCGAGGTCGATGGCGACGACGTCGGCGCCCTCGGCGGCCAGCGCCTCGCTCAGCAGCCCACCGCCGCAGCCGACGTCGAGCACGCGCGCGCCGCGCAGCGCCGTCCGCGCCGCGACGTAGCCCAGGCGCGCGGGGTTCAGCGCATGCAGCGCCTTCTGCGGGCCCTGCGGATCCCACCAGCGTGCGGCCAGTGCGTCGAACTTGTCGACTTCGGCCTGTCGATGGTTGCCCGCGGCCGGCGCGCTCACGCGCGCCCCGCGCCGGACAGGTCGATCGCCGCGATGCGCTCGCGCCACTGGCGCGCATTGGCGACGATCGCCGCCTCGTCCATGTCCACGAGCGCGCGGTCGCGCAGCTTCGCGTGGCCGGCGATCCAGGCGTCCGTCACCTGCTGGCGGCCGGTCGCGTAGACGAGCTGCGAGAGCACGTGGTGCAGCGGCTGCGTCTCCAGCGGCGCCATGTCGACGACGATCAGATCGGCCTGCTTGCCCGCCTCGATCGAACCGCACAGGTGGTCGAAGCCCAGCGCCTTCGCGCCGCCCAGCGTGGCCGCCCGCAGCGCCGTGGCCGCATCGAACGCGGCGGCGTCCTGCGCCACCGCCTTCGCCAGCAGCGCCGCGGTGCGCATCTCGCCGAACATGTCAAGGTCGTTGTTGCTGGCGCAGCCGTCGGTGCCGATCGCCACGTTGACGCCGGCGCGCGCCAGGTCGGCGACGCGGCAGAAGCCCGACGCCAGCTTGAGGTTGGATTCCGGGCAATGCACCACGCTCGCGCCGCGTTGCGCGCACAGCGCGATCTCGGCATCGGTGAGCTGGGTCATGTGGACCGCGATCAGGCGGTCGTTGAGCAGGCCGAGCCGGTCGATGCGCGCCACCGCGCGCTGGCCGTGCTTCTGCTGCGATTGCCCGACTTCCTGCGCGGTCTCGTGCAGGTGCAGGTGCACCGGGATGTCGAGCTGGTCGGACAGCATCCGGATCCGCTCGAAGTTGGCGTCGTTGACCGTGTACGGCGCGTGCGGCGCGAACGCGGTCGCCACCAGCGGATCGTGCCGCCACTGGTCGTGGACCTCGCCGGCCTTGTCGAAATACTCGTCGTCGCTGGCCGCCCAGGCGGTCGGGAAATCGATCACCGGCAGCCCGACGCGCGCGCGGAAGCCATGGCGCTTGTAGGTGGCGGCCTGGACGTCGGGGAAGAAATAGTTCTCGTTGCAGCAGGTCGTGCCGCCGCGCAGCATCTCGGCGATCGCCAGCGCGACGCCGTCGGCGACGAAGCCGGGGGCGATCACCGCGGCCTCGATCGGCCAGATGTGCTCCTGCAACCAGGTCTTGAGCGGCAGGTCGTCGGCGACACCGCGCAGCAGCGTCATCGGGTTGTGGCAGTGCGCGTTGACCAGGCCCGGCAGCAGCACGCCGTCGGGCCGCGACACGGTCTCCTTCGCGGCGAAGCGCGCGCGCGCCTCGGCGACCGGCAGCAGCGCGACGATCGCGCCGTCGCGCACCGCGACGGCGTGGTCCTGCAGCACCACGCCGTGCGGCTCGACCGGGACGACCCAGCCGGCTTCGATGAGTACGTCGCAGGCGGCGTTTGCGTCGCAGGAGCCGGGCGCGTCCGTCATCGCTTACTTGACGCGCGAGACGTATTCGCCCGAACGCGTGTCGACCTTGATCACCTCGTCCTGGCCGACGAACAGCGGCACGCGGACCACGGCCCCGGTCTCGAGCGTGGCCGGCTTGCCGCCGGTGCCCGCGGTGTCGCCCTTCACGCCGGGGTCGGTCTCGACGATCTTCAGCTCGACGAAGTTCGGCGGCGTGACCATGATCGGCGTGCCGTTGAACAGCGTCACCACGCATTCCTCCTCGCCCTTGAGCCACTTCTCGGCGCCGCCCATGCCGGCCTTGTCGGCCTGGACCTGCTCGAAGGACTCCTGGTTCATGAAGTGCCAGTACTCGCCGTCGGCGTAGAGGAACTGCATGTCGGTGTCGACCACGTCGGCGGACTCGAGCGAATCGGTCGCCTTCATCGTGATTTCCTGCACCCGGCCGGTGCGGATCTGGCGGTACTTGACGCGGGTGAAGGCCTGGCCCTTGCCCGGCTTGACGTATTCGGTGTCGGTGATGATCGCGGGTTCGTTGTTGACCAGGATCTTCTGCCCGTTCTTGACGTCGTTCATGCCGAGGGTGGCCATCGAATCACTGCTCCTGCGGGTCCGCCTTGGCGGCCGGTTAAAATGGGTCGTCCATGATACCCGCTGCCTCCCCCGCCCTGCAGCCCGACCCGGCCACCGCGCCCGGCGACCCGGCCCTGCTCCAGCCCGCCGGCTGGCAGCGGGCCTGGCGCGAGGCCGTGCGCGATCCGCGCGAACTGCTGGAAATCCTGGGCCTCGGGACCCTGGCGGCGGAGATCTCCGACGAGGCCGCCGCAGGCTTCCCGCTGCGGGTGCCGCGCGCGTTCATCGCGCGCATGCGCCATGGCGACCCGGCGGACCCGCTGCTGCGGCAGGTGCTGCCGGTGCTCGACGAGGCGCGCGTGGTGCCCGGCTTCGCGCTGGACGCGGTCGGCGACGGCGCGGCGCGCGCCGCGCGCGGGGTGATCCGCAAGTACCGCGGCCGCGCGCTGCTGGTGGCCACCGGGGCCTGCGCGGTGCACTGCCGCTACTGCTTCCGCCGCCATTTCCCCTACGCCGGGGAAACCGCGGCGGCCGAGGGCTGGCGCGAGGCGGTCGCCGCGATCGTCGCGGACACGTCGATCGACGAAGTCATCCTTTCCGGCGGCGATCCGCTCGCGCTGGCGACGCCCAAGCTCGCCGAACTCACCGATGCGCTGGCCGCGATCCCGCACCTGCGCCGCCTGCGCATCCACACCCGCCTGCCGATCGTGCTGCCCGAGCGCGTGGATGCGCCGTTGCTCGCGTGGCTGCGCGCGCTGCCGTGGCCGGTCGCGGTGGTGGTGCACGCCAACCACGCCAACGAGTTCGACGGCGCCGTGGATGCCGCGATGGCCGCGCTGCGCGATGCCGGCGCGACCCTGCTCAACCAGGCGGTGCTGCTGCGCGGCGTGAACGACTCCGCCGACGCGCTGGCCGAACTCTCCGGGCGCGCCTTCGCCGCCGGCGTGCTGCCCTACTACCTGCACCAGCTCGACCGCGTCGCCGGCACCGCACACTTCGAGGTCCCGGACGCCCGCGCCCGCGAACTCCACGCCGCGCTGGCGGCCCGCCTGTCCGGCTACCTGGTGCCGCGGCTGGTCCGCGAGGTACCGGGCGACACCGGCAAGCGGCCGCTCTGAGCCATGCGTCCCGGTACTGACGACGTGCATTGGACGCCGGCCCCGGCGATCGTGTAGAAAACCCGGATGCCCGCGAACGACCAGCCGCTGCGCCTGATGATCGTCGACGACAGCGTCGAGGCCGCCGAGGCGATCGTCAGCACGCTGCGCAACGCCGGCATCGCGGTCCGCCCGCTGCGCCC
>DASTWT010000169.1:0-2137 GCA_035765815.1 Luteimonas sp.
ATGGACAAGACACTCCTGCTGGCCGGCGTGGCCCTGGCCCTCCTCCCCTGCCTCGGCCACGCCCGCCCGCAGGCGCCCGCTCCCGCCGCCCCGACGGAGGTCGCCGCCATGCCCCAGGCTCCCGAACTGCAGGCTCCCGAACACCTGCGCGACTTCGACGTGGTCGAGCTGCGCCGCTACACCGTCTCGCCCGGCCGGCGCGCGCGCTTCGCGGCCTGGTTCGACGCCTATTTCCCCGAAGCGTTCGAACAGCTCGGCGCGATGGTCTTCGGCCAGTTCCTCGAGCAGGACGCGCCCGATCGCTTCTTCTGGCTGCGCGGCTACCACGACATGCTCGAACGGCCGGTGATCAACTCGGCGTTCTATTACGGCCCGCTTTGGCGCGAGCACCGGACAAAGGTCAACGCGATCCTGCCCGACAGCGACAACGTGCTGCTGATGCACGTGGTCGCGGGCCATCCGATCCCCGTGCTCCCCGCGATGGACCCGGTCGACGAACCCGGCGGCGCGCACGGGGTCCTGGTGGTGCAGCTGCTGCCGGTGGGGGACGGGCGCGCGGATGCGGTCGTCGCCGCGCTCGCGGATGCCGCTGCAGGCTACTCCCGCGACGACGGGCGCGACGACGTGTTCGATGCGGGCCTGCTGCGGACGCTCGACGCGCCGAACAACTTCCCGCAGCTGCCGGTGCGCACCGACGGCGCCTGGGTCGCGTGGATCGGCATGGCGCGCGACGCCGGCGCGGCGTCGCGGCTGGAGACCGCGATGGACGCGGTCGAACGGCGGCTCGACGCCGGGGGCGACCTGCGCGCGCCCGCCGAGCGCATCGTCGCCGATCCGACGCCGCGCTCGCGCCTGCGCTGGCTCGATGCCGGCGCAGCTGACACCATGCACCGATGATCCCGCCCGCCCAGCTCTGGCTGTTCGCGCTGCTGGTGCTCGGCGTGGTCGCCCTGCCCGGCCTGGACATGGCCTGCGTGCTCGGCAACACGCTGTCCGGCGGGCGCCGCCGCGGGTTCGCCGCGCTCGCCGGCGTGGTCGCGGGCGGCGTGGTGCACGTCGTGCTGGCGGCGCTGGGCATCAGCGTGGTGCTGAAGCTGTTCCCGGCGCTGTTCAACGCGATGCTGCTCGCCGGCGCCGCGTACATCGCCTGGATCGGCCTGTCGCTGCTGCGGTCCGCCTCGGCACGCGACGACGCGCGCCCCGACGATCGTGCACCCGCCGCACGCGCACCGGTTCCCCGCGCCGCCTCCCCCGCCGCGGCGTTCCGCCAGGGCCTGGTCACCTGCCTGCTCAACCCGAAGGCCTATCTCTTCATGCTCGCGGTGTTCCCGCAGTTCCTGCGGCCTTTGCCGGGCACGAACGCGCCGGGGACGCTGTGGCTGCAGGTGGGCGTGCTGTGGCTGGTGATCGCGGCGAACCAGGCCGCGGTGTACGGCGGCCTTGCGCTGCTCGCCGGGCAGGTGCGCGACTGGCTCGGGCGACGCCCGGCGGCCGGCGCCTTCGGCGCGCGCGCGGTGGGCCTGCTGCTGCTCGGCGTCGCCGCCTTCACCGGCATCGAGGGCTGGCAACGCCTGTAGCGGGGCCGTTATCCTCGAAGGATGTCGACCACCCGCAGGCTGCGCGCCAACCGTCCGGCGGTTCCCGCGCTCGAACCCGGGGTCGAGCGCATCCGCGCGGAGATGCGCCTTCCCGAAGCCTTTCCCGCCGACGTCGAGGCGGCCGCGCGCGAAGCGGCGGCGCATCCGCGCCTCCCGGCCGAGGATCGCGACGACATCCCCTTCGTCACCATCGATCCGCCCGGGGCGATGGACCTGGACCAGGCGCTGCACGTCGCGCGCGACGGCGACGGCTACGTCGTCCATTACGCGATCGCCGACGTCGCCGCCTTCGTCGCCCCCGGCGACCCGGTCGACCTCGAGGCCAACCGCCGCGGCGAGACGCTCTACGGCGCCGAGGACAAGATCCCGCTGCATCCGCGCGTGCTGTCGGAGGACGCGGCCTCGCTGCTGCCGGGCCGACGCCGGCCGGCGTTGCTGTGGACGATGCGGCTCGACGCCACCGGCGAAGGCGTTTCCGTCGACGTGCGCCGCGCGATGGTCCGCAGCCGCGCGCGCCTGGACTACGACGGCGTGCAGGA
>DASTWT010000170.1:0-4526 GCA_035765815.1 Luteimonas sp.
ACCGCGCTGGTCGAGCACATCAAGGTCAACTACTACGGCTCCGACGTGCCGCTGTCGCAGGTCGCCAGCGTCGCCGTCGCCGACGCGCGCTCGCTCACGATCACGCCGTGGGAGAAGCAGATCGTCGGCGCGGTCGAGAAGGCGATCCTCGGTTCCGACCTCGGCCTGACCCCGAACACCGCCGGCACCGTGATCCGCCTCAACCTGCCCGCGCTCACCGAGGAGCGACGCAAGGAACTGTCCAAGGTCGTCCATTCCGAAGGCGAGGACACCAAGGTCGCGATCCGCAACATCCGCCGCGACGCCAACCACCAGGTCAAGGAGCTGCTGAAGGACAAGCAGGTGACCGAGGACGAGGCCTCGCGCAGCGAAACCGACATCCAGAAGATGACGGACAAGGCGATCAAGGACGTCGACGACGTGGTCAAGTCGAAGGAGCAGGAGCTGATGGCGGTCTGATGCCGAACGTTCCGCGCCACCTCGCCGTCATCATGGACGGCAACGGGCGCTGGGCGCAGCAGCGCCATCGTCCGCGCGCCATCGGCCATCGCGCCGGCGCGCGCGCCGTCAACCTCTGCATCGACTTCTGCCTCGACAAGGGCATCGGCGCGCTGACGCTGTTCGCGTTCTCCAGCGAGAACTGGGGCCGGCCCGAGGACGAGATCGGCGCGCTGATGAAGCTGTTCATGAACGCGCTCGAGCGCGAGGTCGGCGAGCTGCACCGGCGCGGCGTGCGCATCCGCTTCATCGGCGAGCGCGGCCGCTTCGGCGACGCGATCCGCGCCCGCATGGACGAAGCCGAGGCGCGCACCGCCGGCAACGACCGGCTCGCGCTGAACATCGCCGCCAGCTACGGCGGCCGCCAGGACATCGCCGCGGCCGCGCGCAGCCTGGCCGCCGACGTCGCCGCCGGCCGGCTGCAGCCCGGGGACATCGACGAGGCCCTGTTCGGCAGCCGCACCGCCCTGGCCGACCTGCCGCCGCCGGACCTGTTCATCCGCACCGGCGGGGACCACCGGGTCAGCAACTTCCTGCTCTGGCAGCTGGCCTACACCGAGCTCTGGTTCACCGAGACGTTGTGGCCGGCGCTGGATGCCGCCACACTGCAGCGCGCCCTGGACGATTTCGCCAGCCGCGAACGCCGCTTCGGACTCACCGGCGCCCAGGTCGCGGGCGCCCAGAACGGGACGACACCCGCATGACCCGCACCCGCGTGCTCGCGGCGCTCGCCATGACCCCGATCGCGATCGCGGCGATCCTCCTGCTGCCCACGCCGTGGATGGTCGCCCTCGCCGCGATCATGTTCCTCGCCGGCCTGTGGGAGTGGTTCCGGCTCGCCGACATCGACGACACCCTCGCCCGCACCGTGCTGCTGGTGGTGAACATGGCGCTGATGGTCGCGATCGTCTGGGGCTCGCGCACCAGCGGCGGCCTGAGCTACGTGCTGCTGCAGATCATGATCGTCGTCGGCGTGGCCTGGTGGCTGGTCGCGATGCTGTGGCTGCGCCATTTCGACTTCGCGTCCAACCACGAGACCCACGCGCGCGTGTTCAAGCTCGCCGCGGGCACGCTCGCGATCGTGCCCGCGTGGTGCGCGCTCGCGGTGCTGCACGGCAGCGAGCCCGACGGCCACCGCTGGCTGTTCGTCGCGCTGGCGATCGTCTGGGCCGCCGACTCCGGCGCCTATTTCGCCGGCCGCCATTTCGGCAAGCGCAAGCTCGCGCCGCGGATCAGCCCGAACAAGACGATCGAAGGCCTGCTCGGCGGCGTCGCCTGCGGGCTGGTCGTCGCGCTCGCGTTCGCGCCGTTCGCCGGCGCGACGCTGCGGCAGCTGCCCGCGGTGGCGCTGGTCGCGATCGTGGCCGTGCTGTTCTCGGTGGTCGGCGACCTGTTCGAGAGCCTGCTCAAGCGCCACGTCGGCGCCAAGGATTCCGGCGACCTGATCCCCGGCCACGGCGGCATCCTCGACCGCATCGACGGCGTCATCGCCGCGCTGCCCGTGTTCGCGCTCGGCAAGGCGCTGATGGGCTTCTGAGGTGGACGTCGACGCAGGCATCCGCAAGGTCGCCGTCCTCGGCGCGACCGGCTCGATCGGCACGTCCACGCTCGACGTGGTCGCGCGGCACCCGGAGCGGTTGCGCGCGACCGTGCTCGCCGCCGGCAGCCGCGTCGACGCGCTCGTCGCGCTGTGCGTCGCGCATCGCCCGTTGCACGCGGTGATCGGCGACCAAGCCCTCTACCCGGCGCTGCGCGACGGACTGCGCGACGCCGGCCTCGACACCCGGGCGCATGCCGGCGACGCCGCGCTCGACGCGCTGGTCGCGGGCGAGGATTGCGACACCGTGGTCGCCGCGATCGTCGGCGCCGCCGGGCTGCCGTCGACGCTGGCCGCCGCGCGCGCGGGCAAGCGCCTGCTGCTGGCGAACAAGGAATCGCTGGTGCTCGCCGGCGAACTGCTCGTGGACGCGGCTCGCGCCGCCGGCGCGCTCGTGGTGCCGATCGACAGCGAGCACAACGCGATCTTCCAGTGCCTGCACGGCCGCTGCGGTCCCGGCGAGCGGGTCGACGCGAGCGGCGTCGCGCGCATCGTGCTCACCGCATCCGGCGGGCCGTTCCGCGGCCGCGATCGCGCCAGCCTCGAAGGCGTGACACCGGCGCAGGCGGTCGCGCACCCGAAGTGGTCGATGGGCCCGAAGATCTCGGTCGACTCGGCCACGCTCATGAACAAGGGCCTGGAAGTGATCGAGGCCCACCACCTGTTCGGCCTGCCCGGCGAACGCATCGGCGTGCTCGTGCATCCGCAGAGCCTGGTGCATTCGCTGGTGGAATTCATCGACGGGTCGCTGATGGCACAGCTCGGGCTGCCGGACATGCGCACCGCGGTCGCGGTCGGCCTGGGCTGGCCCGAACGCATCGCCTCCGGGGTACCGGGGCTGGACCTGCTCGCGCACGGCCGGCTGGAGTTCGAGGCCCCGGACCTGGACGCCTTTCCCTGCCTGCGCCTGGCGTACGCCGCGCTGGCCGCGGGCGGCACGGCGCCGGCGGTGCTCAACGCGGCGAACGAAGTCGCCGTTTCATCCTTCCTTCAGGGCCGCATCGGTTTCCTGTCCATTCCCGCGCTGGTCGAGGACTGCCTGGCCGCGCTGCCGGCGGCGCCCGCCGCATCGCTGGACGCGCTGCTCGCCGCCGACGCCGAAGCGCGCAGGCTGGCCACCGCGCGCATCGCCACCGGGACCCTGCACTGACATGGGCACGCACGCATGAGCAGCTTCCTCGGTTCGGTGTGGTGGATGATCGTCAGCCTCGGCGTGCTGGTGACCTTCCACGAATTCGGCCACTACTGGGTCGCGCGCCGCTGCGGCGTGCGCGTGCTGCGCTTCTCGGTCGGCTTCGGCAGGCCGCTGTGGCTGCGCCGCGGGCGCGACGGCACCGAATACGCGATCGCGGCGATCCCGCTCGGCGGCTACGTGCGCATGCTCGACGAGCGCGAAGGCGACGTCCCGCCGGAGCAGGCCGCCGAGGCGTTCAACAACAAGCACGTGCTCAAGCGCATCGCGATCGTGATCGCGGGCCCCCTCGCCAACCTCCTGCTGTGCGTGGCGCTGCTGTGGGGCATGTTCGTGATCGGCCGCCCCGACTACCAGCCGGTGGTCGGGCAGGCGCAGGGACTGGCCGCGCAGGCCGGGCTGGAACGCGGCGACACCCTGCTGTCGGTCGACGGCCGGGCGACGCCGACCTGGACCGAGGCCGCGCTCGCCGTCGCCAATGCCGCCATGGACCGCCGCGACGTCGCGCTGCAGGTCCGCACCGCCGCGGGTGCGACCGCCGACCGGCGCCTGCCGTTGTCGCGCCTGCCCGCGGGCGCCGGCCAGGCCGAGGCGATGCAGGCCATCGGCCTGGTCCCGCGCTTCCAGCTGCTGCCCGCCGTCGTCGGCCGGGTCGAGCCGGGCGCGGCGGCCTGGGGCGTGCTGGCCGAAGGCGACCGGATCACCGCCATCGACGGCGTCGCCGTCTCGACCTACGACCAGGTCGGGCCGCTGGTGCAGGCCGTGGGCGGCCGGACCGCCATGGTCGAGGTCGATCGCGAGGGCCAGCGGCTGGCGCTCGAAGTCACCCCGCGCCGCATCCGCGACCCGCAGGATCCCGCGCGCGGCAGCTTCTGGGCGCTGGGCATCGTCGCCGCGCCCGCCGAACTGCCGCCGTACGACGCGACGCTGCGCGAGCCGCCGGTTTCCGCCGTGCCCGCCGCGGTGCGCGAGGCCTGGAAGCTCGGCCGGGATTCGGTGGCGATGATCGGCCGGCTCGTCAGCGGCCGCGCCTCGGTGGAGAACATTTCCGGGCCGATCACCATCGCCCGTTACGCCAACGCCTCGGCCCAGCTCGGGCCGGCGTGGTTCCTGAACTTTCTGGCCCTGTTGTCGCTCAGTCTGGCGGTGATCAACC
Organism: Luteimonas sp.; assembly: GCA_035765815.1. Lineage (GTDB taxonomy): Bacteria > Pseudomonadota > Gammaproteobacteria > Xanthomonadales > Xanthomonadaceae > Cognatiluteimonas. The sequence continues at coordinate 4,444 of DASTWT010000170.1, forward strand.
TGCTGCCGATTCCCGTCTTGGACGGGGGACACCTGCTGTATTACCTTATCGAGCTCGCCAAAGGCAGCCCGCTGGGCGAACGG
>DASTWT010000171.1:0-7196 GCA_035765815.1 Luteimonas sp.
AAGGGCGTGCCGGAGTCCGTCATCCTCGAGGCGATCGAGGCCGCGCTGGCGTCGGCCGCGAAGAAGCGCTATCCCGACCAGGACGTGCTCACGCGCGTCGCCGTGGACCCGAAGGACGGCAGCTACGAGACGTTCCGCCGCTGGGAAGTGGTCGCGGACGACGTGGTGATGGAGTCGCCCGACCGGCAGATCCGCCTGATGGACGCGCTCGACGAGAGCGGCGACGTCGAGGTCGGCGACTACATCGAGGAGCAGATCGAGAACCCGGACTTCGGCCGCATCGCCGCCCAGGCCGCCAAGCAGGTCATCGTGCAGCGCGTGCGCGAGGCCGAGCGCGCCCAGGTCGTCGACCAGTGGAAGGATCGCGTCGGCGAACTGGTGACCGGCGTGGTCAAGCGCGCCGAGCGCGGCAACATCTACGTCGACCTCGGCGGCAACGCCGAAGCCTTCATCCCGAAGGAGAAGGGCATCCCGCGCGACGTGCTGCGCGCCGGCGACCGCGTGCGCGGCTACTTGTACGACGTGCGCAGCGAGATCCGCGGCCCGCAGTTGTTCATCAGCCGCGCCGCGCCGGAATTCATGATGGAGCTGTTCAAGCTCGAGGTGCCGGAAGTCGGCCAGGGCCTGGTCGAGATCAAGGCCTGCGCGCGCGACCCGGGCGACCGCGCCAAGATCGCGGTGCTGGCCTACGACACCCGCACCGACCCCATCGGCGCCTGCATCGGCATGCGCGGCTCGCGCGTGCAGGCGGTGAGCAACGAGCTCAACGGCGAGCGCGTCGACATCGTGCTGTGGTCGGACAACCCGGCGCAGTTCGTGATCAACGCGATGGCGCCGGCCGAAGTGCAGTCGATCATCGTCGACGAGGAAAAGCACTCGATGGACCTCGCCGTCGCCGAGGACAAGCTCGCGCAGGCGATCGGCCGCGGCGGCCAGAACGTGCGCCTCGCCAGCCGCCTGTCGGGCTGGCAGCTCAACGTGATGACCCAGGACCAGGTGACCGCCAAGTCCGAGGCCGAGCAGGACGCCGCGCGCGCGTTGTTCCAGGAGAAGCTCGAGGTCGACGAGGAGATCGCCGGCATCCTGGTCTCCGAGGGCTTCACCACGGTCGAGGAAATCGCCTACGTGCCGGTCGGCGAGCTGCTCGCGGTCGAGGGCTTCGACGAGGACATCGTAGAGGAGCTGCGCTCGCGCGCCCGCGACGCGCTGCTCAACGACGCGCTCGCGGTGGAGGAGGAGATCGACGAGCACCAGCCCGCCGACGACCTGCTGGGCCTCGAGGGCATGGACGAGGAGACCGCGTTCGCGCTGGCCGGCCACGGCGTGCGCACCGCGGACGACCTGGGCGAGCTCGGCGCCGGCGAAGTGGCCGAATTCGGCATCGAGGGCCTGGACGAGGCCCGCGCCGCCGCACTGATCCTGGCCGCGCGCGCCGAGGAAATCGCCCGCCTGGAGCGCGAGGGCTGAGCCCCCGCGCGCCGACTGGTTAGAATCGCCCCGCAGTAACGAACGGAACCCGAATGTCGCAGCAAACCACGATCCGCAAGCTGGCCGAACTGGTGAACACGCCGGTCGACAAACTGCTGGAGCAGCTGGCCGAGGCCGGCATGCGCTTCGACGGTCCCGACCAGGTCGTCACCAGCATCGAGAAGGTCAAGCTGCTCGGCTTCCTGAAGCGTTCGCACGGCAAGGCGGCCGCGGCCGACGAAGAGGCCGCGGCGCCGAAGAAGATCACGCTCAGCCGCAGCCGCAAGCAGGAACTCACGGTCGGCGGCGGCAAGAACCGCAACACCGTCGACGTGGTGGTGCGCAAGAAGGTCACGCTGGTCAAGCCGGCGGAGGGCCAGCAGGCGCCCGCGCCCGCGGCCAGCGAGGACGACGAGCGCGCCGAGATCCTGCGCAAGCTCGAGGAATCGCGCCAGCGCAACCTGTCCGAGCAGCAGCGCCTGGCCGAGGCCGACCAGCGCCGCGCCGAGGAAGCCGCGGAGCGCAAGCGCCGCGAGGAAGAGGCGCGCCTGGCGGCCGAGCGCGCGGCCGCCGCCGCTGCCCCGGTCGCCGACGAGGATGCCGCCGCGCGCAAGACCCACGGCCACGGCCATCCGCGCCCGGCCCCGCCGCGCGCGGACGACAAGACCCCGGCCCACCGCCACAAGACCCGTGGCTCGCACGCGATGGTCGCCGGCGTCGAGGACGACGACCGCACCAGCCGCTTCGCCGGCCCGATGCACCTGAGCGCCGCCGACCGGGCGCGCCGCACCACCGGCCGCGCCAAGCCGAAGGCGCCGCGCCGCCAGGCCGAGCAGGCGCGTTCCGGCTCCGGCTTCACCCGCCCGACCGCGCCGATCGTGCGCGAGGTCGCCATCGGCGACGCGATCACCGTGGCCGACCTGGCGCAGAAGCTGGCGCTCAAGGGCGGCGACGTGGTCAAGGCGCTGTTCAAGATGGGCGTCATGGCGACCATCACCCAGACGATCGACCACGACACCGCGGTGCTGGTGGTCGAAGAGCTCGGCCATACCGCCGTACACGCCGATGCCGGCGACGCCGAGAGCGAGCTGCTGGCCCACGTCGAGGAAGTGCAGGGCGACAGGTCGCCGCGTCCGCCGGTCGTGACCATCATGGGCCACGTCGACCACGGCAAGACCTCGCTGCTGGACTACATCCGCAGGACCAAGGTGGCCGCGGGCGAGGCCGGCGGCATCACCCAGCACATCGGCGCGTACCACGTGGACACGCCGAAGGGCACGATCAGCTTCCTCGACACGCCGGGCCACGCCGCGTTCACCCAGATGCGCGCGCGCGGCGCCAAGCTCACCGACATCGTGGTGCTGGTGGTCGCGGCCGACGACGGCGTGATGCCGCAGACGGTCGAAGCGGTGCAGCACGCCAAGGCGGCGGGCGTACCGCTCATCGTCGCGATCAACAAGATCGACAAGTCCGACGCCGACCCGTCGCGGGTCAAGAACGAACTGCTCGCGCAGGACGTGGTGGCCGAGGATTTCGGCGGCGACACGCAGATGGTCGAGCTCTCGGCGAAGACCGGCCAGGGCGTCGACAACCTGCTCGACGCGATCAGCCTGCAGGCCGAGGTGCTCGAGCTGCGCGCCGTGCACGACGGCCGCGCCACCGGCGTGGTCATCGAATCCGCGCTCGACAAGGGCCGCGGCCCGGTCGCGACCGTGCTGGTGCAGCAGGGCACGCTGTCGAAGGGCGATTTCCTGGTGTGCGGCGTGCAGTACGGCCGCGTGCGCGCGCTCTTCGACGAGACCGGCGGCCAGGTGCAGTCGGCGGGTCCCTCGATCCCGGTGCAGGTGCTTGGCCTCTCGGGCGTGCCGGACGCCGGCGACGACTTCGTGGTGGTCGCGGACGAACGCCTGGCCAAGGACGTCGCGCAGCAGCGCGACGCCAAGCGCCGCGAGTCCAGGCTCGTCAGCCAGGCGGGCAACCGCATGGAAGACATCATGGCGCAGATGGGCGAGGGCAACGCGCAGCTCGTCCTGCCGCTGATCATCAAGGCCGACGTGCAGGGCTCGGTGCAGGCGCTGCGCGAGGCGCTCACCGCGCTGTCGAACGACCAGATCCGGATCCAGGTGATCGGTTCCGGCGTGGGCGGCATCACCGAATCCGACGCGCAGCTGGCCGCGACCTCCAAGGCCACGGTCATCGGCTTCAACGTCCGCGCCGACGCCTCGGCGCGCAAGCTGATCGAGACCACCGGCGTGGACCTGCGCTACTTCTCGATCATCTACGACGTGATCGACCAGGTGAAGCAGGTCGCCTCGGGCATCCTCGGCAAGGAGATCCGCGAGGAGATCATCGGCATCGCGGAAGTGCGCGACGTGTTCCGCTCGTCGAAGTTCGGCGCGGTCGCGGGCTGCATGGTCGTCGAGGGCGTGGTCAAGAAGTCCAAGCCGATCCGCGTGCTGCGCGACAACACCGTGATCTTCGAGGGCGAGCTCGAGTCGCTGCGCCGCTTCAAGGAGAACGTCGACGAGGTCCGCAGCGGCACCGAATGCGGCATCGGCGTGAAGGCGTACAACGACGTCCAGCCGGGCGACCAGATCGAATGCTTCGAGCGCATCGAGGTCCAGCGCACGCTGTAAGGGCGGGGCAACCATGCCAGGCAAGGCTTTCAAGCGCACCGACCGCGTCTCCGCCCAGCTCCGCCGCGAACTGGGCGCGCTGGTGCACGCCGCCGCGCGCGAGCACGGGCTGCCCTCGGTGAGCGTGTCCGACGTGGAGGTCACGCGCGACATGGCCCACGCCAAGGTGTTCGTGACCGCGCTGCAGCCCGAACGCGCGCGCGAGGCGATCAAGGCGCTGAAGGCGCTGGCGCCGGAGCTGCGCCACCAGCTGGCGCGCGCGGTGAAGATGCGCCACGTGCCGGAGTTGCATTTCCACTACGACGAATCGCTCGACCGCGGCGAGCGGATCGACCAGCTGCTGCGGGACGCGTGAACGAAGCGCCCGGCAAGCCGTCCAGCAAGCCGGCTGCGCGAAAGAACGCCGCCGGCAGGCCCAGGACCGTCTTCCGCAAGCTCGACGGGATCCTGCTGCTCGACAAGCCGCAGGGCCTGAGCTCCAACCAGGCGCTGCAGCGCGCCCGCCACCTGTTCCGCGCGGAGAAGGCCGGCCACACCGGCAGCCTCGACCCGCTCGCCACCGGCCTGCTGCCGGTGTGCTTCGGCGAGGCCACCAAGATCGCGGGCGGCCTGCTCGGCGCGCGCAAGGCCTACGACACCGTCGCCAGCCTCGGCACCGTCACCGATACCGACGACGCGGAAGGCCAGCCCCTGCGCGTCCGGCCGGTGCCCGCGCTGACCATCGGCAAGATCGACGCCGCGCTCGCACGGCTCACCGGCCGCATCCGCCAGCGCCCGCCGATCTATTCGGCGCTCAAGCGCGGCGGCGAGCCGCTCTACGCCAAGGCCCGGCGCGGAGAGGTCGTCGAGGTCGAGGAACGCGAGGTCGAGGTCCACCGCTTCGAGCTGCAGTCGGCCGCCGACCTGATCGACGAACTCCGCGGGGGCGACGCGCCCCCGCAACTGCGCCTGCACGTGGAATGCGGCTCGGGCACCTACGTCCGCAGCCTCGTCCGCGACCTCGGCGAGCTGCTCGGCTGCGGCGCCCACGTCGCCGAGCTGCGCCGCCTGTGGGTGGACCCGTTCCGGGAGCCGCGGATGTGGACCCTGGACGCCCTGCAGGCGCTGGCCGAGCGCGGCGAGCGCGGGTTGGACGCCTGCCTCCTGCCGGTCGAAGCGGGCATGGCGTCCTGGCCCGAAGTCAGGGTCGTCGCGGCCCAGGCCCGGCGCCTCGGGCAAGGGCAGGGCGTGCCGGGCTTCCGCCCGGCGCCGAGCGTGGCGATCGTCGACGAGGCCGGGCGCGCGCTCGGCCTGGGCAGCGTCGGCGAGGACGGCTGCCTGCGGCCCCAGCGCCTGTTCGCCTGGGCGGCCGCGCAGCCTGTCCCGGCCACCGGGGACGCCGCTTCGCCTTGTCCCTGAGCGGCCCGGCCCGCTATACTTTCAAGGCTTTACCACCCCGCTACCCGCGGGCCCACGCACGCGGCGGGCCTGGCGGTGCGCCCGTCCCGATGGCCGAGGCGTTCCTGCCGACCACGCATCCACAAAGGCACATCATGTCCATCGACAGCACCAGCATCATCGAAGAACACAAGCGCGGCGCCAACGACACCGGTTCCCCCGAAGTCCAGGTCGCCCTGCTGACCGCCCGCATCAACCAGCTCACCGAGCACTTCAAGACCCACAAGCAGGACCACCACAGCCGGCGCGGCCTGCTCATGATGGTCAACCGCCGCCGCAGCCTGCTCGACTACCTGCACCGCAAGGATGCCGAGCGCTACAAGGCCCTGATCCAGAAGCTGGGCCTGCGCCGGTAAGCGACACCCGGACCGCGGCGCCGCAATGCGCCGCGGTTTTTGTTTCCAGGCGGGCACGTCCCGCAGCTCGTCCAGAATGCAGGCCGCCTTTCGCGGCCGCCCGCGCGCGACAAGGGTCGCGACCGGCCAATCGCAAAGCAAAGTCAGACTCAAGGAATTCCAACGTGGCGAAAATCACCAAGACCTTCAAGTACGGCAACCATGAAGTCACGCTCGAGACCGGCGAGATCGCACGCCAAGCCGGCGGCGCGGTCATGGTCAAGTGCGACGGCACCGTGCTGCTGGTCACCGCGGTCGCCGCGAAGAGCGCGCGCGAGGGGCAGGACTTCTTCCCGCTCACCGTCGACTACCAGGAGAAGTTCTACGCCGGCGGCCGCATCCCCGGCGGCTTCTTCAAGCGCGAGGGCCGCCCGACCGAGAAGGAGACGCTGATCTCCCGCCTGATCGACCGCCCGATCCGCCCGCTGTTCCCCGAGGACTACAAGAACGAAGTCCAGATCATCGCGACGCTGATGTCGCTGAACCCGGAGATCGACGGCGACGTGCTGGCGCTGATCGGCGCCTCCGCGGCGCTGTCGCTCGCCGGCACCCCGTTCATGGGCCCGATCGGCGCCGCCAAGATCGGCTACAGGGACGGCCAGTACCTGGTCAACCCGACCGTGTCGGAGCTGAAGGACTCGAAGCTGGAGCTGGTCGTCGCCGGCACCTCCGACGCGGTGCTGATGGTCGAATCCGAGGCCGCCGAGCTGTCCGAGGACGTGATGCTCGGCGCCGTGATGGCCGGCCACCGCGAGATGCAGAAGGCGATCAACGCCATCAACGAGCTGACCGTCGCCGCCGGCACGAAGCCGTCGTCGTGGGTCGCGCCGGAGAAGAACGCGGGGATGATCGGCGCGCTGAAGGAAGCCGTGGGCGGCCGCCTCGCCGAGGCGTTCCAGATCCGCGACAAGCTGCAGCGCCGCGACGCGATCTCCGCGATCAAGAAGGACGTGATGCAGGCGCTCGCCGGCCGCGCCGAGGCCGAGGGTTGGGTCGCCGCCGAGATGTCGAAGGAGTTCGGCGAGCTCGAGTACCAGACCATGCGCGGCGCCGTGCTCGACACGAAGGTCCGCATCGACGGCCGCGCCCTCGACACCGTGCGCCCGATCACCGCGAGCGCCGGCGTGCTGCCGCGCGTGCACGGCTCCTCGCTGTTCACCCGCGGCGAGACCCAGGCGATCGTCACCGTCACCCTGGGCACCGCCCGCGACGGCCAGATCATCGACGCGGTCGCCGGCGAGTACAAGGAACACTTCCTGTT
>DASTWT010000172.1:0-2228 GCA_035765815.1 Luteimonas sp.
TCCGTCGGCGCCGGCGGCGTGCGTCAGCAGCATCGCGATGCCGCCGTACAGCGGGAACTGGATCAGCACGCCGGCGGTGGACGGCACCGCGCGCGACACCGCGTCGAGGAAGCTGCGCGGCCGCCAGTGCAGCAGCAGGCCCAGCGACAGGAACAGGAAGTTGTAGGTGTCGAGGTTGGCGATCGCCGCGACGACGCCCTTCTCCGCGAACTGCAGCGCGAGCCAGCCGAAGCCGAGCAGCGACAGCAACACGACCAGCAGCGGGCTGTATTCCAGCCACTCGCCAGGCCGTGATGCGCGCGTGCCGCGCGCTCCGGCATCGAGTGCGACAGACAGCGCCGCGGCCTCGGGAAATTCATCGACCGTGCGCGCCGCATCGCCGCGCGGCGCCGTCAGCCACGCCACCAGCAGCGACACGCCGATCAGCGCACCCGTCAGCACCAGCGACTGCCACAGGAAGATCGTCTGCGTGAACGGCAGCACGCCGGTGATCGGCAGCAGGCCCGGCGGCATGCTCGCGGGATTCGCCTGCAGCTGCGCCGCGGACGAACTCAGGCCCATCGCCCACACCGCGCCGAGGCCGAGATACGCCGCGGCGCCCGCGGCGCGATAGTCCATGCGCAATTCGCCGCGGGCCGCCAGCGCGCGCACCAGCAGCCCCGCGAACACCAGCGAGAATCCCCAGCTCAGCAGCGAACTCAGCATGCTCGCCAGCGCGACGAACGCGACCGCGCCGCGCCCGGTGCGCGGCACGCGCGCCAGCGCCGCCACCAGTCGCGCCACCGGCGGTGCCGTCGCCAGGACGTAGCCGCCGATCACCACGAACGCCATCTGCATGGTGAACGGCACCAGGCTCCAGAACCCGCCACCGAACGCTTCCGCCGCCGCGCGCGGCGTCGCGCCGAAACCCAGCGCGAACGCCGCGACCACCACGACGCCGAGCACCGCGAACACCCACGCGTCCGGGAACCAGCGCTCGCCGAACACCGCGCAACGCAGCGCGAGGCGCTCGGGCCACGACGCGTGCGGACCAGCAGCCATCGAAGCGGGCATCGACCCTCCCCCGGACGAACCCGTCCCTATCGCCACAGCGCGAGCGCGATCCCCGCGAACACCGTCGCGCCGACCCAGTGGTTGTGCAGGAACGCGCGGAAGCACGCATCGCGATCGCGCCCGCGAGCGATCGCGAACTCCCACGCCACCAGCACGATCGCCAGCGCGTACGCCCACCAGTACGGCGCGCCGAGCGCGGCGTCGCGGCCGACCAGCGCCAGCGCGAAGAAGAACGCCGCGTACAGCACGCCCTGCGCCACCAGGTCCATGTCGCCGAACAGGATCGCCGTCGACTTCGCGCCCATGCGGATGTCGTCGTCGCGGTCGACCATCGCGTACCAGGTGTCGTACGCGGTCGACCACAGGATGTTGGCGACGTACAGCAGCCAGCCGATCGCCGGCACCTTGCCCTGCACCGCCGCGAACGCCATCGGGATGCCCCAGCCGAAGGCCATGCCCAGGTACACCTGCGGCAGGTAGGTGTAGCGCTTGAGGTACGGATAGCTCATCGCCAGTACCACGCCGACCAGGCTCATCCACACCGTCAGCCGGTTGAGCGTGAGCACCAGCGCGAACGCCGCCAGCATCAGCGCCGCGAACACCGCCAGCGCCTCGCGCCCGGACACCTCGCCGGTCGCGAGCGGGCGACCGCGCGTGCGCGCGACCTGCGGGTCGAGCCAGCGGTCGGCGTAGTCGTTGATGACGCAACCGGCCGAACGCGTCAGCCACACGCCCAGCGTGAACACCACCAGCGGCCACCACGGCGGCGCGCCGCCCGCGGCGAGCCACAGGCCCCACCACGTCGGCCACAGCAGCAGCAGCCAGCCGATCGGCCGGTCGCCGCGCACCAGTCGCCAATACACGCCGGCGCGGCGGCGCCAGGCGCCGCCGCGATCCGGATCGGGGGCGGGAGCCGGAGCCGGAGCGGGAGCGGGAGCGGGGGCCGTCGCCGGGAAATCGTCCATCGCCCGCAAGCGTAGCAAGGCCCGCCGCATCGGCGCTGCGTGGCCTCGCGATGCGCGCGCGGCGGCCCGGCGCGGGGTCCGGCGTCGCGCCCCGTCGCCCGATCATGCGAGAATGGCGGCTTGCGGCAGCGCCATCCGCCGCGGAACGGACCCTGCGCCCGTAGCTCAGCCGGATAGAGTAGTGGCTTCCGAAGCCATTGGTCGGGGGTT
>DASTWT010000173.1:0-4899 GCA_035765815.1 Luteimonas sp.
CCAGCGCGACGCCGGCGCTTCGGCCTGCCAGGCCGCCGCGGCGCGCAGCTGGTCCGCCGGCGCGCGCCGGAAGCCGAACGTGCGCGTCGGCCCTTCGGCCATCAGCAGGTTCTGCTCCTTCCACGCGACCAGGCCGAGTTCCGCCATCGGCCCGATGCGCGTGCGCGCCTCGTGCATCAGGTCGCGCGACGAACTCGAGGCGTCGAGCAGCGGGTACGCGACGAGCCCGAACAGGACCCAGGTCGACGCGAGCCCCGCGATCACGCCCAGGTGCGCGCGGCGGACGCCGCTCCAGGCCATCGCCGCGGCGATCCCCGCGCCCATCGCCAGCAACATCCAGCCGGCGGCGCGCAGCTGCGCCGCGTCGAGGCCGCGTTCCAGCGCGAGGCGCGCGGCGAGCGCGCCGTCGGGCAGCAGCAACGCCGCGCCCGCGCCGGCGAGCGCCGCCGCGAGCAGGATCGAGAACGCGAAGGCCAGCCGCCGCGCGCCGCGCCGGCGCACGATCCCCGGCAGCAGCGGCGCCAGCGCCAGGCAGGCCATCGGCAGCGCCGGCAGGATGTACATGTCGCGCTTGCCCGCCGGCAGCGAGAAGAACGCGAGCACCAGCACCCACCAGGCGAGCGGCAGCAGGGAGCGCGCATCGCGCCGGCGCAGGCGCCGGCGCCAGGCCGGCAACGCCCACGGCAGCGCGAGCAGCGCCGGCAGCCACAGCGTCGCCATGATTTCGATGAAGTACCAGGGCGGTTGCCTGTGCGCCCACGACGACGCATAGCGCTCGGCGGTCTGCCGGAACAGGATGTCGTGCACGTAGGCGCGATACGCCGGGTCGTCGCCATGCAGCGCGACGAGCAGCATCGGCGCCAGCCACAGCGCCGCCGCCACGACGAACGCGAGCGGCCCGAGCAGCGCGCGCCAGTCGCGCAGCGGCGCGCGCGCCGCGTGCCAGCCGCGCGCGGCGGCGCATGCGCCGGGCACGATCATCGCCAGCGCGAGCACGCCCACGCCCTTGGTCACGGTGCCCAGGCCCGCGGCGAACCAGCCGAGCAGCCACCAGCGCCAATCCGCCTGCGCCGCGTCGCCGCGCATCCGCAGGTGGAAGCGCAGGAACGCGTAGTTGCCCAGCGTGACCAGGAAGGTCAGCAGCGGATCGATCTGCGCCTTCTTCGCCTGGTAGGTGAACTGCAGCGCGAACAGCACCGCGTAGCCGGCGTACAGGCCGACGCGCTTCGTCCACAGCCGCCGGCCGAGGTCGACCACGCACCACAGCGTGCCGAGCGCGGCGAGCAGCGACGGCAGCAGGAACGCGACGCGCCAGTCGCGCACCAGCAGGTACGACGCCGCCTGCGTCCACATGAACAGCGGCGGCTTGTCGGAATAGAGTTCGGCGCCGCGATGCGGGAACAGCCAGTCGCCGCTCTCGACCATCTGCTTGGCGACCAGGGCGAAGCGCGGCTCGTCGGCCGGCCACGGATCGCGCAGGCCCAGCCCGGCGGCGAGGACCAGCGCGGCCAGCAGCCAGAACAGCCAGGTCTCGCGGGCGATGCGGGTCTTGGGCATGGCCGCGATGATAGACGCGTAGAGCCGACCCATGGTCGGCTCGTCGGCAGCCGGCGACACCCAGCCGACCATGGGTCGGCTCTACGCCTTCGCGATGCGCGCGTAGAAGAAGCCGTCCATGCCGTCCTCGCCCGGAAAGCGCTGGCGTGCCTGGCCGGCGACGACGCCGTCGCCGCCGCGGACGTCGACGGCGTGGCCGAAGCGTTCGTCCAGCGGATCGAGCCGCGCGTCCGGCGTACGCGCCAGGAATGCGGCGACCTGGGCGTCGTTCTCGCGCCGCAGCAGCGAGCACGTCGCGTACAGCAGGACGCCGCCGCGCGCGAGCGTCGGCCACAGCGCGTCGAGCAGGCGCGCCTGGATCGCGGCGAGCGCGTCGATGTCGCTGGCGCGCCGATGCAGGAGGATGTCGGGATGGCGGCGCACGACACCCGTGGCGCTGCACGGCGCATCCAGCAGGATCGCGTCGAAGGGCGTGCCGTCCCACCAGCGCGCGGGCTCGGCCGCATCGGCGGCGCGCAGGCGCACGTTCGGGCCTTCGAGCGCGAGCCGCGCGAACGTCGACTGCACGCGCTCCAGCCGGGCGGCGTCGACGTCGAGGGCCAGCAGGCGCAGCGCGGGATCGCGTTCGAGCAGGTGCGCCGCCTTTCCGCCCGGCGCGGCGCAGGCGTCGAGCACGCGCCCGCCGGCCGCCGGCGCGAGCGCGTCGGCCACGAGTTGGGCGCTGCCGTCCTGGATCGAATAATCGCCGGCGACGAAGGCCGGCGACGCGGCGAGCGGCACGGCCGGCGCGACATCGACGCGCAGGCCGTCGCGGCAGGCCGGCGACGCGGACGCTTCGACGCCTTCGCCCGCGAGCCGCTCGCGCAGCGCTTCGGCCGACAGCACGCGCCGGTTCGCGCGCAGCCACGCCGGCGCTTCCTGCGCGGACGCGGCGACGATGGCCTCGGCATGTTCCGGCCAGTCCGCGCGCAGCGCCTGCAGCAACCATGCAGGCCACGCGGCATCGGCCTCGCCCGCAGGCAGTCCCTCGCGCAGCGCACGCCGCAGCAGCGCGTTGACCAGTCCCGCCTGGTGGGCGCGGCCCAGCGCGCGCGCCGCGTCGACGGTCGCGGCCACGGCCGCATGCGGCGGCAAGCGCAGCGCCTCGACCTGGGCGAAACCGACGTAGAGCAGCGCCCGCAGCGCGCCCTCGCGCCGGCCCGGCGGCTTCGGCATCCACTGGGCGAGCGCCGCGGCATAGCGGCCGCGGGCGCGCAGCGCGGCGAACACGATCGCCTCGAGCAGCGCGCGATCGCGCGGATCGGGCAGCGCCGGCAGGGCCCGCGCGAGCTGCGCCTTCAGCGAACGCCCTTCGTGCAGCACCGCGTCCAGCGTGCGTGCCGCGGCGGCGCGGACCTCCGCGCCGGGATCGACCGCCACGCCGCCGTTGCCCGGATGCGCGCCCGGCCGCTTGCCGGATTTGCCGGTGTTCACGCCCGGCCCGCCAGCGGGCGGGCGTTGAGGTAGTCGGCCACGGCGAGCGGCTTGCCGCCTTCGCGCTGCACGCGCTGCAGGCGCAGCGCACCTTCGCCGCACGCCACGTCGATGCCCTCGCGACGCGCCAGCAGCACCGTGCCGGGGGCCGCGGCGTGCGCGAGCGGCAGCGCTTCGGCGGCGTGGATGCGCACGCGCTCGCCGTCGAGCTGCGCTTCCGCCACCGGCCATGGCTGGAACGCGCGCACCTTGCGCGCCAGCACTTCGGCCGGCTGCGTCCAGTCGAGCTTCGCCTCGGCCTTGTCGAGCTTGTGCGCATAGGTCGCGCCTGCGTCCGGCTGCGGCACCGCCACCGGCTTCATGCCCGCGCGCAGCAGGCCGAGGCCGTCGGCCAGCACCTGCGCGCCGAGCATCGCGAGGCGGTCGTGCAGCTCGCCGCCGGTCTCGGCCCCGCCGATCGGCGTGCGCTGCGAGAGCAGCACCGGGCCGGTGTCCAGGCCCTTCTCCATCTGCATCAGGCACACGCCGGTCTCGGCGTCGCCGGCCTCGATCGCGCGCTGCACCGGCGCGGCGCCGCGCCAGCGCGGCAGCAGCGACGCGTGCACGTTCCAGCAGCCGTGCTTCGGGATGTCGAGGATCGATTGCGGCAGCAGCAGCCCGTAGGCCACGACCACCATCAGGTCGGGCTGCAGCGCCCGCAGCGCGTCGCGCGAAAGCTGCGTGCGCAGCGTCTCCGGTTGCAGCACCGGGATGCCGCGGCGGACGGCTTCCAGCTTGACCGGCGAGGCCTGCAGCCCGCGCCCGCGGCCCGCGGGCCGGTCCGGCTGCGTGTACACGGCCACGACTTCGCCGCGTTGCGCGGCGGCACGCAGCGAGGGAACGGCGAATTCCGGCGTGCCGGCGAAGACGATCCGCATGCGGACGTCAGGCGGCGTTCTTGCGCTGCTTGGCGAGCTTCTTGCGCACCATCTCGCGCTTCAGCGGCGAGAGGTAGTCGACGAAGAGCTTGCCCTCGAGATGGTCCATCTCGTGCTGGATGCACACCGCCAGCAGGCCGTCGACGCTGAGCTCGAAGGGCTTGCCGTCGCGGTCGAGCGCGGTCACGGTGATGGCGTCGGCGCGGGTCACGTCGGCGAAGATCCCCGGCACCGACAGGCAGCCTTCCTGGTAGACCTGCTCGCCGCTGCGCGCGGTGATCTCGGGGTTCACGAACACCAGGGGCCGGTCGTGCTCCTCGGTCACGTCGATGACCATGAAGCGCTTGTGCACGTCCACCTGGCTCGCGGCCAGGCCGATGCCCGGGGCCGCGTACATCGTCTCGAACATGTCGTCGAACAGGCGCTGCGTCTCCGGCAGCCCCAGCCACGCCGGATCCACGGGCTCGGCGCGGGTGCGCAGCCGGGGATCGGGGAACTCGAGGATCGGGAGCAGGGCCATGTCGGGAGCGTGCCGGGGAAACGTGCCTGGAAAAGAAACGTGCCTGGAAAAGGGTGGCGGCGGTCACATCCGCGGACAAAGGTGCCGCGGGAAACCGGAATTATAGCGCCGACGGCTTGCGCCGGGCCGCGATCCCTGCGCAATATTGGCCCGGTTAAGGCGGGGTTTTCCCAAGGGGAGCGGGAACATGGCCGCAATGCCTGAGCGGATTCCTGAAGTTTCGATGCCCGGCCCGCGGCGGCCAGGCCGGCGGCTGCGCTGGCGCACCATGCTGGCGGCGACGCTGCTGGTCGCTGGCACCTGGGCGGTCGCGGCCGACCTGGCGGCCGACCATCCGGACACCTACGTGGTCCGGAAGGGCGACACGCTCTGGGACATCGCCGGCCGGTTCCTGCAGAAGCCCTGGCTGTGGCCGGAAATCTGGCAGGCCAA
>DASTWT010000174.1:0-6782 GCA_035765815.1 Luteimonas sp.
CAAGAAGGGCACGTCGGAAGCCAGCCGCAACGCGCGCCAGGTCAGCCGCTTCCTCAACGAGCTGATCGAGGCCGACCCGAACCACGACGTCACCGACGGCCTGCCGCTGGTGCGGCCGCAGGGCCTGCAGCTGCGCGGCGCGGCGAGCGCCGGCCGGCTGCGCTTCCAGACCGGCAACTTCGACTCGGGCAAGCGCTTCGGCGCCGTGATCCCGGACAACCACATCCTCGGCGCGATCCTCGCCCTGAAGGAGGCGGAGCCCGACGCGGACGTCGTGTTCGTGTCCAAGGACATCAACCTCCGCATCAAGGCCTCGATCGCGGGCATCGTCAACGAGGACTACGAGAACGACCGCGCCCTCGACGACTTCAGCCTGCTGTACACCGGCGCCACCGCGCTGCCGGAGGATTTCTGGCAGCGCCACGGCAAGGACCTGCGCTCGTGGACCGACAAGGGCCGCACCTACTACGAGATCGCGCGCATTCCCGGCGCGGATCCCGAGGACGACAGCTGGTACCCGAACCAGTTCCTGTACCTGCCGGGCGACGAGGAAGCCGAGCTCAAGGTCGCGAAGGTCACCGACGCCAAGGTGACGCTGCAGATCGTCGACGACTACCGCACGTCGCAGCACGCGGTCTGGGGCATCACCGCGCGCAACCGCGAGCAGAACTTCGCGCTCAACGCGCTGATGGACCCGGAGATCGACTTCGTCACCCTGCTCGGCACCGCCGGCACCGGCAAGACCCTGCTCGCGCTCGCCGCCGGCCTGGCGCAGACGATGGACCAGCAGCGGTACCGCGAGATCATCATGACCCGCGCGACGGTCAGCGTCGGCGAGGACATCGGCTTCCTGCCCGGCACGGAAGAGGAAAAGATGACGCCGTGGATGGGCGCGCTCACCGACAACCTGGAAGTGCTCACGCACAACCAGGAAGGCGGCTCGTGGGGCCGCGCGGCCACCAACGACCTGCTCGCCTCGCGGATCAAGATCCGCTCGCTCAACTTCATGCGCGGCCGCACCTTCCTCAACCGCTGGCTGATCCTCGACGAGGCGCAGAACCTGACGCCGAAGCAGATGAAGACGCTGATCACCCGCGCCGGTCCCGGCACGAAGATCGTCTGCCTCGGCAACGTCGAGCAGATCGATACGCCCTACCTCACCGAGACGACGTCGGGCCTCACCTACGCCGTGGACCGGTTCAAGGACTGGGCGCACAGCGCGCACGTCACCCTGCGCCGCGGCGAGCGCTCGCGCCTGGCCGACCACGCGTCCGAGGTGCTGTAGCGCGGCGCGCGGCTAGGCGCCCGCGCCCGCGCCCGGGTCGCCGACCGCCTGCGTCGCCCGCAGCGCGGCGGCGAGGTCGCCGAAATACGTCGGGTCGTCGCGGCGGACGATCTCGGCCCGCACCAGCTTGCGCAGCACGCGCAGGTTCGCGCCGGCCAGCAGCACGCCCACGCCGCGCCTGCGCAGGTTCGCCACCGTCGATTCCAGGCGCTTGAGGCCGGTCGCGTCCACGAACGGCACCCGGTCCAGCCACAGCACCACGTGGCGCGGCGGGTCGCGCGACCACGACAGCGCGCGCTCCAGCGAATCCACCGAGCCGAAGAAGAACGGCCCCTCGATGCCGTAGACGATGACGTCGTGCGGCAAGGCGTCGAGCCCCGCTTCCGCGAGCTCCTGGCGCAGCGTCGCGTGGCCGTGCTCGACCACCTCGACCGACGCGCTCATCCGGCGCATGAACTGGAACATCGCCAGGATCACGCCGATGTTCACCGCGACCACGAGGTCGGTGAGGATGGTCAGCGCGAAGGTGATCAGCAGGATGGCCACGTCCGCGCGCGGCGCGCGCCGCACCATGCGCAGGAAGCGCCGCGCCTCGCTCATGTTCCAGGCGACCACCCACAGGATCGCCGCCAGCGCGCACAGCGGCACCTCGCCCGCATAGGGCGCCGCGACCAGCAGCACCACCACCAGGAACAGCGAATGCACCACGCCGGCGATCGGGCTGCTGGCGCCGTTGCGGATGCTGGTGGCGGTGCGCGCGATCGCGCCGGTCGCGGCGATGCCGCCGAACAGCGGCGAGAGGATGTTGGCGACGCCCTGCCCCACCAGCTCCTGGTTGGAATCGTGCCTGGTGCCGGCCATGCCGTCGGCCACCACCGCCGACAGCAGCGATTCGATCGCGCCGAGCATGGCGATCGTGAACGCGGACGGCAGCAGCGTCACCAGCAGGTCGAAGGAGATCGCCGGGAACTGCAGGTGCGGCAGTGCGCGCGGGATCTCGCCGAAGGTGGACGCGATGGTGGCGACGCCGGCGGGCTCCAGCAGCACGGTCGCCGCGGTGGCCGCGAGCATCGCCAGCAGCGGCCCGGGGACGCGCGACAGGCCGGGGATGCGCGGCCCCCACAGCGCCAGCGCCAGGCTGCCCGCGGCGAGCGCGGTGGTCGCCGGGTGCAGCGACGGCAGCGCCCGCAGCAAGGCCCAGGCCTTGTCGTAGAAATGCGCGCCCGCGGGTGCGGGCAGCCCGAAGAAGTACTGCCACTGGCCCACCCAGATGATCACCGCGATGCCGGCGGTGAAGCCGACGATCACCGGATCGGGGATGAAGCGGATCACCGCGCCCAGGCGCGCCAGGCCCATCGCGACGAGCATGACGCCGGCCATCAGCGTCGCCAGCAGCAGGCCGCTGACGCCGAACTGGGCGACGACGCCGGCGAGGATGACGATGAAGGCGCCGGTCGGCCCGGCGATCTGGATCCGCGAGCCGCCGAACAGCGCGACCGCCATGCCGGCGACGATCGAGGTGTACAGGCCCTGTTCCGGCTTCACGCCCGAAGCGATCGCGAAAGCCATCGCCAGCGGCAGCGCGACGATGCCGACCACGAGGCCGGCGATGAGGTTGGGCAGCCAGTGGGCGCGATCGAACCAGCCTTCGCGCCAGGCGCGGACGACGGCGATCACGGCCGCACGCCGCCGCCTGCGGCTTCCTTCAGGCGCACGCCGCGGCCGCTGCCCGCGCTCGGCGCGCCCTCGCCCAGCAGCTCGACGCCGGCCGCGTCCAGCGCATCGACCACCTTGACCAGCGTATCCACCGTGCCGCGGACCTGGCCGACGCTGGCTTCCATGCGCTGGATCGTGGGCAGCGATACCCCGGCGAGTGCGGCGAGGCGGCGCTGGTCGATGCCCAGCAGGGCGCGCGCGGCGCGCAGTTGTGGCGCGCTGATCATGGCCTTGTGCGGCTCCAGACGTTTATATCGATGTTTAAAACATCATTAGGCCGATATGATACTCCTGCGCCGCGCAGCTTTGTAGAGTAAGCGCCCCGCTCCAGGTACCGGCCAATGGCGACCCTCCCCACCAGCGCGCTCACCATCGCCGGCTCCGACTCCGGCGGCGGTGCCGGCATCCAGGCCGACCTGAAAACCTTCGCCGCGCACGGCGTGCACGGGCTGTCGGCGATCGCCGCGCTCACCGCGCAGAACACGCGGGGCGTGGCGGCGGTGCACGTGCCGCGGGTGGCGTTCCTGCGCGCGCAGGTCGACGCGTGCTTCGAGTATTTCCGGATAGGCGCGGTCAAGCTCGGCATGCTGGCGACCGCGGAGGTCATCCACGCCGTGGCCGACGCGCTGGAACGCTGGCGGCCGCCGCACGTGGTCGTCGATCCGGTGATGGTCGCGACCTCCGGCGCGAAGCTCCTCGCCGACGACGCGCTCGACGCGTTGCGCACCCGCCTGGTGCCGATGGCGTCGGTGCTGACGCCGAACATCCCGGAAGCCGCCCTGCTGCTCGGCCGTCCGCTCGGCGACGCGCCGGCGGCGGACTCTGCGCTGCGCGACCTGCGCGCCGCCGGCGCGGACGCGGTGCTGCTCAAGGGCGCGCATCTCGCCGAAGGCAGCGAAGTCGTCGACCGCTATGCCGACGCGCGCGGGGAGCTCCGCTTCCGCCATCCGCGCATCGACGCCGAAGGCCACGGCACCGGCTGCACCCTCGCGTCCGCGATCGCCGCGAACCTCTGCCTCGGCATGCCGCCGCGCGACGCCTGCGCCGCGGCCACCGACTACGTCGCGCGCGCGCTGCGCGGCGGCCGTCGGCCGGGCAGCGGCGGGATCGTCGTCCTCGACCACTGGGGCGCATCGTCGTCCGGCACCGGGACGCCCTAGCCGCCTCCGCTGCGCATTCAGCGAATGCTTCGCACACGCGCCCCGCTCCGGCGCGGAAACCGGCCGCCGCCTTCACCCGGGGCAGATGCGCGCATCGCTATACACGAAGCCTGCAGGCAGCGACGTGAGGAGGACCCATGCGACACGACCGAGCGCGAAACCCGGGCATGCGAAACGAGGAAGAGAATGTCGCGCAGACCACTGCGTCCGACCTGAAGGCTGTGGCCGAGGACATGCTGCGCATGGGGCGGCACTGGGCGCGCGCTGCGCAGGGCTGGCTGGAACGCGCCGGCGACCAGGCGCAGCAGGCGCAGTCGCGGCTGCGGACGCGCAGCGACCGCGACCTGCAGAGCGATTACAGCACCGGCGGCTACGACCAGGTCGACGCCGGCCGGCGCGACCGCGACTTCGGCGCGCAGGCGCGCGGCGGCCAGGGATACGGCTACGGCTACGACGTGGAGACGTACCCCGGCGGCCGCGACTTCGGCGGGCGCGACTACCGCGACGTCCGCACCGGCGACGCCGCCGGCAGCGACTACGGCAGCGCCGATTACCGCGGCGTCGGGCCGCGCAACTACACACGTTCGGACGAACGCATCCGCGAGGACCTCAACGAACGGCTGACCGAGGCCTACGACCTCGACGCCAGCGGCCTTTCCGTCGAAGTCTCGGGCGGCGTTGCCACGCTGACGGGAAACGTCCCGCAGCGCTGGATGAAGCATCGCGCCGAAGACCTCGCCGACGCCTGCATCGGCGTGCGCGACGTGCGCAACCACATCCTCGTGCAGGGCGCGGGCAGCAGCGCCGGTCGCTCGAGCAACACCAGCGCCGGCAGCACCAGCGCCGGCAGCACCCACGCCACCAGCCCCACCGGCAAGTCCGCCGGAAGCGCCGGCACCACCACAGGCCAGGCCGGCAGCACCGGCAAGGAGACGCCATGAAGCACAGGACCGCATTGCTCGTTCTATCCGTCGCCATCGCGGGTGCGTTCACGACCGCGTGCCATCGCAACGATGCCGACGACGCCGACAACGCGGCGTACGACGCCTCCACCGCGCCGGCGGCCACGCCCGACACGAACGCGACCACGCCTCCCGGTGCGATGACCGACGAGACCGGCGCCGGCACCGCGATGGCGGGCCAGATCCAGGACACGGACTTCTACCAGCAGGCCCTGGATGGCGGACGCAAGGAAGTCGCCGCCGCGACGCTCGCCTCGACCAGCGCATCCGACGCCGGCGTGAAATCCTTCGCCGACATGCTGGTCAAGGACCACACCGCGATGAACCAGCAGGTGGCCGCCGCCGCCGGCCAGGCCGATGCCGCCGCCCCCGCGCCCGATGCGAGCGCGACCGCGGACCTGCAGGGCAAGACCGGCGCCGACTTCGACCGCGCCTTCGTCGACAAGATGGTGAGCGACCACCAGGCCACGATCGCGCTGTTCGAGAACGCCGCGCAGAACGCGAGCACGGACGAGGCGAAGTCGCTTGCGCAGGGCGCCCTGCCGAAGTTGCGCGCGCACCTGCAGGCCGCACAGGACCTGCAGTCGAAGCTCGGCGGCGCCATGGGCGCAGGCGACGAGACCGGCACCCCGGGCACCTGACCGGCGCCGCAGCGAGCGGCAAACGAGAAGGGCCGGCGATTCCATGGCCGCGCAAAAGAGGGCCGGCGATTTCGCCGGCCGCACAAAGGAAAAGGGCCGGCGAGATCGCCGGCCCTTCCTTTTTTGGCGCGCCCGGAGAGATTCGAACTCCCGACCCCCAAGTTCGTAGCCTGGTGCTCTATCCAGCTGAGCTACGGGCGCAAAAGACAGAAGCGGAATTGTGCGGAACCGCGCCGGCTCCGTCAATCCTGGAACGTGAAAAACTGGCGGAGACTGAGGGATTCGAACCCTCGATGGAGCTTTTGACCCCATACTCCCTTAGCAGGGGAGCCCCTTCGGCCTCTCGGGCAAGTCTCCGTGGCGGCCGATGCCGGCGCCGCGAGCGCGAAAGGATAGCGGCTCAGCCCACCTGCGGCAAATCGCCGGAATCCTGCCCCGGCTCGCCGCGCTGGATGCGCTGGTAGATCTCCTCGCGATGGACCGCGACGTCCTTGGGCGCCGTGATCCCGATGCGCACCTGGTTGCCCTTGACGCCGAGCACGGTGACCGTGACCGAATCGCCGATCATCAGCGTCTCTCCGACGCGACGGGTGAGAATCAGCATTTGAACTTCTCCATGCCCGGCTTCATGCCGGGTGCAACCGGTTCCGTGTACGGCCTAGGATACTACCCACTCGCACGCATTATGTGGCCACGCCGAAAGTAACGTGTGCGTGAGTCCGGTGGGGATCAGTTCATCCTTTCACGCACCCAGTCGGGTATGGCGCCGAGCGCGGCGACCAGCGCCGGGCCGTCGTCGCCGCCGCCCTGCGCCAGGTCCGGCCGACCGCCGCCCTTGCCGTTGATCGCCTTCGCCACGTGCGACAGCAGGTCGCCGGCCTTCACCTTGCCGAGCGCGGCGCCGCTGACGCCAGCGACCAGCGCGGCCTTGCCGTCCGCGGCGCCCGCGAGCACGACGACCGCGTCGCCGAGCTGCTGCTTGAACCGGTCCACCGCGTCGCGCAGCGCCTTCGCGTCG
>DASTWT010000175.1:0-8445 GCA_035765815.1 Luteimonas sp.
CGAGCGGCGCGTGGTCGAGCGTGTCCGACAGCAGGTAGCGGTACGGGCGCAACCGTTCCGGGATCGCATCGAGTCCCCCGCCGCCGTTCTCCGCCATCGCGAAACGCGGCGACGCGGCGAGGCGCGCGCGCAGCGCCTGCGACTGCCGGGCCAGCGTCGCCGGATCCGCGCTCGACAGCGCGACCAGCAGCAGCCGCGAGCCGGGGCCTTCGCCCATTTCCTCGATCAGCAACTTCTGCGCCGGCGTGCGCGGGGCGGGCATGAACTCGCGCAGGTCGCCGGTCACCCGCAGGCGGCCGCCGATCCACCACCCGGCCACGAGCAGCAGCGCCAGCCAGGCGAGCGCGAGGCCGAGGCGTCCGCGCGTCCCCATCACCTGGTCACGGCCCGCCGCAGAGCGCGGCGAGCGCGCCGGCGTCGGTGGCCGGCGCGGCGGCGCGGGCGGCGCCGGCCAGCAGCGTGCGCTGCGTTTCGCCTCCGCCGGCGGGCTCGGTTTCGATGCAGCGCAGTTCGGCGCCGCGGCCGCGCAGCACGATCGCGCGCACGCGTTTCGCCACGGCGGCGTCGCGCGGCGCGAGCACCAGCCGCCACGCGTCGCGGCGGCCGCTGCTGGACACTGCGTAGTGCCTGCGCAGCGCGTCGGCGTCGCCGGCGAGCAACGCGCCGAAGCTCGCCTGCATGCCCGCGAGTTCGGGGAAGCGCGCGAGCGAGACGCGGCGCGCCGGCTTGCCCGGCCGTTCGATCGTGGCCTCGCCGGCGCGGATCGTCGTGGTCTCCGCGTAGGGCGCGCGCACCTCGCGCACCAGGGTTCCGGCGTCGGGATGGCGGTATTCGCCGCTGATCCGCAGCGGCGCCTTCAGCAGCTTCGACCCGCGCAGTTCCACGAACGGCGTGCTGCTGGGCGCAGGCCGGGCGATGCGCGCGAGGATCCAGGACGGGTCCGGCGCGACCGCCGCGGACTGCGCCGCGCCCGCCGGGGCGGCGTCAGCCGGCGTCGACGACGACGCCAGCGCCGGCGCCGGCGCCGTCAGGGTCATCGCCAGCGCCAGCCCCAGCGCCGCCTTCGCCGCGCACCGCCGGATCGTCGTCGCTGCGTGCCCAATAGTCATAGAAGTTGAACCAGTTGTAGGGGTATCGCCGGGCCAGATCCTCGAGCCTGGCCGCGTAACGCCGGATGAGCGACGCGACGTGCGCGCGCCGGGCCTGGCGCGGCACCGTTTCGCCGTCGCTGAACGGCTCGAAGCGCAGATCGTAACGGTTGCCGCCCCGGTACAGGCCGAACGCGAGCATCACCGGCGCCCCCAGCACCGCCGCGACCTGCCACGGCGCCAGCGGGAACGGCGCCGGATCGCCCAGGAACGGCACCGCTTCGGTCGGCTCGCCCGGCTGCGGCCGGTCCACGAGCAGGGCCACCATCTGCCCCTGCGCGAGCGCTTCGCCGATCGCCATCAGGATCTCGGTGCCGGGCCGCCCCGCGTCGATGACGGTGGCCGCGACCCGCGGGTTCAGCGCGTCCAGCAGCTGGGTCATCGCCGGGTTGTGGCCCTTGTCGAGGACCACGCGCAGCCCGAGATCGGGTCGCGTGCCGGCCAGCACGCGCAGCGCTTCGAAGCTGCCCAGGTGCGAGCCGAACAGCAGCACGCCGCGGCCGGCGGCGAGCTGCGCGTCGAGCGCCGGCAGGCCCTCGATCGCGATGTCGAAGCGGCGCAGTTCGCCCGAGAGCAGGAAGATGCGGTCGAGGATCGTCGCCGCGAACGTGTGGATGTGGCGCGCGACGTCGGGCAGCGTCGCCGGGCGCCCGAGCGCGCGCGACAGCCAGGCGCGCGAGGCGCGGCGTTCCGGGCCGCGTCGCGCGAGGAAGTACGGCGTGATCAGCCACAGGCACGCGCGCCCGGCGCGACGCCCGCCGTAGCGGCCGATCGAGCGGATCAGCCAGATCGCGAAGCGCCCGCCGCCCTCGGGCCGCTGCTTCCAGTGCGCGCTCATGCTTCGGCGATCTCGCCGCTGGCGAGCAGCGCGCCGTCCTGCGCGCGCAGCACGCGGAACCTCCAGCGCCGCGCGCCCGTCGCGGCGCCGACCTGTTCGAGCTCGATCGCCGCCGCCTGTTCCGGCAGCAGCGGCCGCACGAACTTCGCCTGCGGCAACCGCAACCCCGCGAGCGGACCGTGCGCCGCCTCGATCGCCGCCTGCACGTGGGCGAGCAGCACGACGCCGGGCACGACCGGATTGCCCGGGAAATGCCCCGGCAGCGACGGATGCGAGGCCGGCACGGTGAAACGCGCCGCGCTCATCGCAGCGCCTCGCGCCAGAACGACGGGCCGAGCCGCGCCATCCGCTGCAGGAACGCGAGGAAGCCGCGCGCCTGCGCGGGAAAACGCAGGCGCCGGTAGGCGTACTCCGCGAGCATGAAGCCGCCGATCACGGCGTAGTCGCCGATGTTGGCGAACCACGACCAGCCGGCTTCGGCGACGGGAAACGCCGGCGCGACGCCCAGGCGCGCGAGCAGGCCGCCGGGCACGGCGAGCAGCGCCAGCGCCGTGTCGACGGCGGCGAGCGCGCCGAGCAGCAGCGCCCAGGCCAGGGTGACGCGGCGCGTGTAGGCGCGCAGTGGCCCGGGCAGCGCAGTCCATTCGACGCCGTCCAGCGCGGCGGCGATGCGCCCGACCAGCGGCACCCGCCCGGCGCGCAACGTGCGCGCGAATCCGCAACCGACCACGGCCACGAACGCCGGCGGCGCCAGCAGCAGCGGCAGCAGCGCATGCGGCCCGCGCGCGAGCCAGGCGGCCGCGAGCGTCGCGACGGCGAACGCCGCCCACGCCGGCAGGCGCAGGCGCAGCAGCGGCGCGGCGAGCGCGACCAGCACCAGGTCCAGCGCGGCGAGCGCGGCCACGCGGCCGTCGCCGGAGAGCGTCGCGGCGTGCGCGAGCAGCGGGTACGCGACCGCCGCCGCGCAGCGCAGCGCGAACGCGGCACGCGGCTCGGGCGCGTGCGGCGCCGCCGCGGGCGCGTCAGGCGGCCTTGTGTTGCTCGACATGCGCGGCGAGCGCGCGCAGCGACGCGAAGATGCGACGGTTGTCGGCGCTGTCCGAACGCAACTGGAACCCGTAGCGCTTGCCGATGGCGAGCGAGAGCTCGAGCGCGTCGATCGAGTCCAGGCCGAGGCCCGCATTGAACAGGGGCGCTTCCGGATCGATGTCGCCCGGGGCCACGCCTTCCAGGTTCAGGCTCTCGACCAGCAGTTGCGCCAGCGAGCGCTCGGCATCGGTTTGCGGGGACATCGGCGGTTCCGTCGGGACGTGGGCGCCAAGGTTACCAGCGCCGCGGCGGCGCGCACCGTGCGCCCGCGCCGGACGGCGGCCGGCGAGCGTCGACCGCGGGGCGACCGGCGGGCCGGTATCATTGCGGCCCCCGTTCACCCCGGATTCCGGCCCGCCGATGCAAGCCGTCCAGCCCGCCCCCGTCGTCGCCGCCTCGCTGGCGGTGGACTACGTGCACGGCGCGGCGCCGGCCTCGCTGCTGGCCGCGGACGACGTGCTGGCGGTGTTCGGCTTCGGAGACCAGGCGCCGCAGGCGCTGGGCGACGCGCGCTACCTGCGCATCCCGCTGCAGCCCTTCGGCGACGCGCCGTGCGAAGTCTGGCGCGGGGGCGGCCCGGTGCGGCACGGCCGCGACGGCGACATCGCCTGGTCGAGCGACGGCGCGCTCTCCTTCGGCGCGATCGAGGTCGACGAGCGCGCCCACGCCTGCGACGCCGACCCGACCGGCATCGTCGGCGCCGCGGCGCAGGCCTACGCGCGCATGCTCGAGTTCGTCGGCGCCAGCGCGACGCCGCACCTGTTGCGGGTCTGGAACTACCTCGACGCGATCACCAGCGGCCAGGGCGACGGCGAACGCTACCGCCAGTTCTGCGTCGGCCGCGCGCGCGGCCTCGGCGCGTTCGACGCGATGCGCCTGCCGGCGGCGACCGCGATCGGCCGCTGCGATGCCGCCCGCGTGCTGCAGGTGTACTGGCTGTCCGCGGCCGCGCCCGGCACGCCGGTGGAGAACCCGCGCCAGGTGAGCGCCTGGCGCTATCCGCGCGAATACGGCCCGCAGCCGCCGAGCTTCGCCCGCGCGATGCTGCCGCCCACCGATTCCTGCATGCCCCTGCTGCTGTCGGGCACCGCGAGCGTCGTCGGCCACGCGACCATGCACGCCGGCGCGCTGCTCGCGCAGCTCGGCGAGACCTTCGCCAACTTCGAGGCCCTGCTCGGCGCGGCGCGCCAGCGGCAACCCGCGCTGCCGGCGGAATTCGGCGCCGGCACGCGGCTCAAGGTCTACGTGCGCGACCGCGACGACATGCCCGCGATCGCGCACGCGCTGCGCGCCCGCTTCGGCGACCGCGTGCCGCACTTCCTGCTCCGCGCGGCGATCTGCCGCCGCGATCTCGCCGTCGAGATCGACGGCGCCCACGGGCTTTAGGCACCCCGCCCGGGCCGGCCCGGAGGCGGGAGTAGAATGCCCGCATGAGCCAATACCCCCATTTCCGCCCGCGCCGCATGCGCCGCGACGCGTTCTCGCGGCGGCTGATGCGCGAGTCCGTGCTGACCGCCGACGACCTGATCTATCCGGTGTTCGTGCACGAGCCCGCCGGCCGGGCCGCGGTGCCGTCGATGCCGGGCGTCGAGCGCGTCTCCGTCGACGAGCTGCTGAAGGTCGCCGAGCAGGCGAGCGAGCTGCGCATTCCCGCGCTCGCGCTGTTCCCGGTGACCGCGCCCGAGGCGAAGTCGCTCGACGCCGCGGCCGCCTGGGACGACGACGGCCTGTGCCAGCGCGCGGTGCGCGCGCTCAAGCAGCGCTTCCCGGAGCTGGGCGTGATCACCGACGTCGCGCTCGATCCCTACACCTCGCACGGCCAGGACGGCCTGGTCGACGACAGCGGCTACGTCGTCAACGACGAGACCGTCGAGGCGCTGGTGAAGCAGGCGCTGTCGCATGCGCGTGCCGGCGCCGACGTCGTGGCGCCGAGCGACATGATGGACGGGCGCATCGGCGCGATCCGCGCCGCGCTCGAGATGGACGGCTTCATCCACACCCGCATCCTCGCCTACAGCGCGAAGTACGCGTCGAGCTTCTACGGCCCGTTCCGCGACGCGGTCGGCTCGTCGGGCGCGCTCGGCAAGGGCAACAAGTACACCTACCAGATGGATCCGGCGAACACCGACGAGGCACTGCGCGAAGTCGCGCTCGACCTCGACGAGGGCGCCGACATGGTGATGGTGAAGCCGGGCATGCCCTACCTCGACATCGTGCGCCGGGTGAAGGACGCGTTCGGCGTGCCGACCTACGCCTACCAGGTCAGCGGCGAGTACGCGATGCTCAAGGCCGCGTTCGCCAACGGCTGGCTGGACGAGCGCGCGTGCGCGCTGGAAGCGCTGGGCGCGTTCAAGCGCGCGGGCGCCGACGGCATCCTCACCTACTTCGCGCTCGACGCGGCGCGCTGGCTGCGTGAAGCGTAGAGCCGACCCATGGTCGGCCCACGGAGGAGTGACATGGGCAAGCGTTACGCGGTCTTCGGCCATCCGGTCTCGCACTCGCTCTCGCCGCGCATCCACGCCGCGTTCGCGCGCCAGGCCGGCATCGAACTCTCCTACGTCGCGATCGACGCGCCCGACTTCGACGCCGCGCTCGCCGCGTTCGACGGCGACGGCGCCAACGTCACCCTGCCGCACAAGGCCGCGGCCGCGGCCGCCTGCGCAAGCCTCGGCGAAGCCGCGAGGCGCTGCGGCGTCGTCAACACGCTGACGCGCCGCGACGGCGGCTGGCACGGCGACAACACCGACGGCCTCGGCCTCGTGCGCGACCTGACCGGGCGCCATCGCCTCGACCTGCGCGGCCGGCGCGCCCTGCTCCTCGGCGCCGGCGGCGGCGCGCGCGGCGTCGCCCCGGCGCTGCTCGACGCGGGCGTCGCCGACCTGTTCGTCGTCAACCGCACGCCCGGGCGCGCCGATGCGCTCGCCGACATGCTCGGCGCGCCGGGACGCGTGCATCCGCGCTACTTCGAGGACCTGCGCGCGCTCGGCGAATTCGACCTGGTCGTGAATGCGACCTCCGCGACGCGCGGCGGCGACGGCACGGCCGCGCAGGCCTTCCCCCCGCTGCCGATGTCGCTGGCGGGGCGGCGCACTGCGGCCGTCGACCTCAGCTACGGCGAGGCGGCGGTCGGCTTCCTGGCCTGGGCGCGCGCGGCCGGCGTGCGCGACGCGATCGACGGGCTCGGCATGCTGGTGGAACAGGCCGCGGAAAGCTTCCGGATCTGGCACGGCGTGCGGCCGGACACCGATCCGGCCTACGACGGCTTGCGCGAGCGCGACGCGGCGCTCGTTTCCGCCGACTGAGGCCACGACGAAGCTGAACACCGCGGGCCGGTGTCACAGCGCCGCCCGGCGGCAACTGGCATGATGCCGGTCGCGGCCCGCGCGGTGCGGTCCGCCACCGGAGTCCCAATGCCCCCGCTTTTCCCCAGCACGTCTTTTTCCGAATTCCTCGCCGGCGGCCTGCTGCAGGCCGGCTGGGGCGAACTCGCGCTGTACCTGCTCGCCGCCACCCAGCTCACGATCTTCGCCGTCACCTTGTACCTGCATCGCAGCCAGGCGCATCGCGGCGTGGACTTCCATCCGGTCGTCTCGCACGTGTTCCGCTTCTGGTCGTGGCTGACCACCTCGATGATCACGCGCGAGTGGGTCGCGATCCATCGCAAGCATCACGCGCACTGCGAAACCGAGAACGATCCGCACAGCCCGGTCGTCAAGGGCATCGGCAACGTGTTCTGGCATGGCGTGGAGCTTTATCGCGAAGCGCGCGCCGATCGCGCGTCGATCGAGAAGTACGGCAAGGGCTGCCCGGACGACTGGATCGAGCGCCACCTGTACACGCCGCACGCGACGATGGGCCCGACGGTGCTGCTGTTCGCCAGCTTCGCCCTGTTCGGCTTCGCCGGCGTCGCGGTGTGGGCGATCCAGATGCTGTGGATCCCGTTCTGGGCCGCGGGCGTCGTCAACGGCCTCGGCCACTGGTGGGGCTACCGCAACTTCGAGACCGACGACACCGCGACCAACCTCACGCCGTGGGGCGTGTGGATCGGCGGCGAGGAGCTGCACAACAACCACCACGCGTTCCCCTCGTCGGCGAAGTTCGCGCTGCGCAAGTGGGAGCTGGACATCGGCTGGGCGGTCATCCGCGGCCTCGAGCACGTCGGCCTGGCCAAGGTGCTGCGCACCGCGCCGAAGCTCGACGTGCGCCCGAACATCCCGGCGCCGGACGCGGACACGCTGAAGGCGCTGCTGGCGGTCCGCTTCCAGGCGATGACCGACTTCCAGCGCAACGTGCTCAAGCCCGCGCTGCGCGAGGAAGCCAATGCCGCAGGCGCGAAGCTGCGCGCGCTGCTGCCGCGCAAGCTGCGCCGCGGCCTGGCCGACGACGGCCGCTGGCTGAAGCCGGACGCGCGCGAGAAGCTGCACGCCTTCGTCGCCCAGCGCCCGCGCATCGGCACGCTGGTCGAACACCGCCGCCGCCTGGCCGCCGTGCTCGAGGCGCGCAGCCACGACGCGAGCGAGCGCCTGCACGCGCTGCAGGCCTGGTGCCGCGACGCCGAGGCCAGCGGCATCCACGCGCTGCAGGAATTCTCGATGCGGCTGAAGGGCTACTCGCTGCGCGGCGCCGCCGCGTAACGGGCGTCCGCTTCGTGGGGATCGCGCGCCGCTGCAAGCGCATTGCGCCGGCGTTCGCGACGGCCGCGCTCCTGCTGGGTGCGTGCCTGCTGGGTGCGGTCCCTGCGCCGTCGCAGGCGCAGGTCGTGCACGCCACTTCGGACTATCTCGCACGCATGGACGCCGACCACGACGGCCGCGTGTCGCTCGCCGAATACCAGGCGTGGATGGCCTACGGCTTCGACGCGATGGACCGCGACCACGACGGCGTGCTGTCCGCGGCGGAACTGCCCGGCGGCCGCGGCGCGCCGCTCAGCCGCGCCGCGCATCGCGCGCGACTCGCCGCGACCTTCGCACGCCAGGACCGCGACCGCGACGGCTTCCTCGACGCGAAGGAACTAGCCGCGCCGCCACGTTGACGCTTCGTCTCGGGTCCCATGCCCGCGGGCCGGGACGAAACCCTATTTCACCTTCGAAAGCGCGTCGCGCAACGCCACCGCCTGCGCGGTGATGACCCGGCTGAATGCGCGAAGGTCGCGGAGCCGGTCCACATGGGCCGCGAATTCCGGCTTCAGTTGCTTGCTGGCGGGGTCGTAGAAGATCGACGGATCGTTCCCAGCCGCATAGATGCGCTGCTCGGTGAAATCGTTGTAGCGCACGTAACGCTCGCCCCACGATTCCTCGCGCGTGTAGAACAGCGCGAAATCGAAGAACAGGCCGGGCGGGAGCGCCCGCGCCGCGCCCGACGCGACCAGCC
>DASTWT010000176.1:0-2897 GCA_035765815.1 Luteimonas sp.
ATACAGCGGGAGCACCAGCACCCGCCGGCAGCCATCGGCGCGCAGCCGGGCGAGCGCGGGCGCGAGCGCCGGGGTGCCGTAGCGCATCGCGTAATCGACCCGCACGCCGGGCATGCGTTGCGCCACTGCGCCGGCGAGTCCGCGGGTATGCACCGCCAGCGGCGAGCCGCCGGGCAACCAGATCGACGCGTACTTGCGGGCCACGCGGGCGGCACGGCGCGGCAGGATCACGAGCCGCAGCAGCGGCTGCCACAGCCAGGGCGGCAGCGCGACCACGCGCCGGTCGGACAGGAATTCGGCCAGGTAGCGGCGCACCGCGGGCGCGGTCGGCGCATCGGGCGTCCCCAGGTTCACCAGCAGCACGGCGTCCGTCATCGCAATAGGATGACAGACGCGGCGAGCCCCTCCCCGGGTCGCGCGCGATTTCCCCCACGTTCATCGCCGCGACCCTAGCCTGAACGCCGACCGCCCCCACCGGGGTTTGCCAGCCGCCACGCGCGCCACCGACGGAGCCCGCCATGACCTTGCGCCACGCCCGCCTCCCCGCCTTCATCGCGACCGCTTCGGCGCGCGCCCGCTGGCTGCGCCCCGCGGCGGCGGGACTGCTGCTCGCCGCCGTTTCCGCCAGCGCCTTCGCCGGCACCGTCGAGGACGAGCGCGCGCGCAACGCGGTGCGCGTGCTCACCGACATCCAGGCGATCCCCGAGTCGGCGATCCCGGACAAGCTGCTCGACGAGGCGCACGCGATAGTCGTCGTGCCCGACAGCATCAAGGCCGGCCTGGTGATCGGCGGCCGCCGCGGCCACGGGCTGCTGTCGATCAAGCGCGCCGACGGCACCTGGTCGAACCCGACGTTCGTGACGCTCACCGGCGGCAGCATCGGCTTCCAGGCCGGCGTGCAATCGGCGGACATCGTGCTGGTGTTCCGCAGCGACCGCGGCCTCGACTCGATCGTCAACGGCAAGTTCACCCTCGGCGCGGACGCCGGGGTCGCCGCCGGCCCGGTGGGCCGCAATGCGTCCACGGCCACCGATGGGCAGCTGAAGGCGGAGATCTGGTCGTGGTCGCGCGCGCGCGGCCTGTTCGCGGGCGTCGCCCTCGACGGCGCCGTGCTGGCGATCGACGACGCCGCCGACGAATCGGTCTACGGCGACGACACCACGCCGCGGATGATCTTCGAGGACCGCTACGCGCAGCGGCCGTCCGACGCGGTCGTGGGCTTCCGCGACGCGCTGGAAGAGGCCACCGCCGCGGCCCGCGCGGCGCGCGCGGACGACGACGATGCCCCGCCGCCCGCGCCCGCGAACGCCCCCGTGCCCGCGGCGCCCGCCGCGCAGGCCGGTTCGGCGAGCACCGAGCCGATGCTGCCCGCGACTACCGTCACCGCGCCGCAATCCGGCACACAGCCGGCCGCGCCGCAGCCGGGGACCTTCCAGCCGGTGCAGGACAACCCCGCCACCGTCGAGCCGCTGCCCGCCCAGCAGTAGTGACCCGGCCGGCGCGCCGCGCCGCCGAGGCCGCTGCCTGACCCGCGGGTGACGGCGGACCGGCGATCCCGGGCCCCCGCTGCGGCGCTGCGGTATCCTTTCGCTTCTCGACTCGGGCGGACACGGACATGGGTGGTTTCAGCATCTGGCACTGGCTCATCGTGCTGATCATCGCGGTGCTGATCTTCGGCACCAAGCGCCTGAAGAACGTCGGCGAGGACCTGGGCGAGGCGGTGCGCGGCTTCAAGAAGGGCCTGCACGGCGACGACGACAAGCCCGCGGCCGAGCGCGCCTCGGCGCCCCAGGACGCGGCCGCCACCCCGAGCGCGACGACGGCCGCCGATGCGCCGTCCGACAAGCCCGAGCACCGCAACCCGCCGAACCCGCCGGTCGTGCAGTAAGCCGCAGCGCGCGGCCGCGCCGCGCGGGCCGGACAGGACGCAACGGGCACGGATTCGACAGGTATGTTCGACGTCGGTTTCTCCGAACTGCTGATGATCGCGGTCGTCGCGCTGCTCGTGCTCGGCCCCGAGCGCCTGCCGAAGGCCGCGCGCTTCGCCGGGTTGTGGGTGCGGCGCGCGCGCGCGCAATGGCATTCGGTGCGCGCCGAGCTCGAGCGCGACCTCGCCGCGGAAGAACTGCAGCGCAGCCTGCGCCAGACCGGCGCGGCGATGCGCGAGGCGCAGGCCGCGCTGCGCGCGGAGGCCGACGGGCTGATGCGCGGTCCGGATCCTTCGGCGCGCAACGCCGCGCAGGGCGACGAAGACGCGACCGGCGGGCGCGGCGGCAGCGGGCAGGCCGATGGACCGACCTGAGGGCGCCGGCCCCACCCTGTTCGACCACCTGGTCGAACTGCGCGCGCGGCTGCTGCGCGGCGTCGCCGGGCTGGTGCTGCTGTTCATCGCCTTGCTGCCGTTCGCCAACCGGCTCTATGCCTGGCTCGCGCAGCCGTTGCTCGACAAACTGCCGAAGGGCGGCCAGCTGATCGCGGTCGAGGTCGCCTCGCCGTTCTTCGCGCCGCTCAAGCTCGCGTTCTTCGTCGCGCTCGTGGTGGCGATGCCGTGGCTGCTGTACCAGGCCTGGGCCTTCGTCGCGCCGGGCCTGTACCGGCGCGAGCGCCGCCTCGCCGCGCCGCTGCTGGCCTCCGCGCTCGTGCTGTTCTACGCGGGCTGCGCCTTCGCCTACTTCATCGTGCTGCCCGCGGTATTCACCTTCCTCAACAAGGTGACGCCGCCCGGCGTGGCGATGATGACCGACATCAACGCCTACCTCGACTTCGTGCTGGTGATCTTCCTGGCGTTCGGCGCGAGCTTCGAGCTGCCGGTGGCGCTGGTGATCCTGGTGCTGCTCGGCTGGGTGACGCCGGCGCAGCTGCGCGAATGGCGCGGCTACGCGATCGTCGGCATCTTC
>DASTWT010000177.1:0-5339 GCA_035765815.1 Luteimonas sp.
GCGAGCAGGCGCAGCGCGAGCGCCTTGTACACCGGCTGCCTGCACACCAGCGCCGACGCGCCGCGCGCCAGCAGCACGGTCGCGAGGATCGGCAGCAGCATCCCGTTGTTGTCGGTCATTTCCATCGTGATCACCGCCGAGGTGAGCGGGGCCTGGGTCACGCCCGCAAGATAGCCGCACATGCCCAGCAGGACGACTGCGGCCGGCTCGACGCCGGGCAGCAGCGCCGACAGGTTGTCGCCCAGGCCGGCGCCGACCGCGAGCGCCGGCGAGAACAGGCCGCCCGGGATCCCGGCCGCGTAGGAGACCAGGTTCGCCGCGAACTTCAGCGCGCCGAACGCCGGCCCGACGTGGCCCTCGCCCTGCAGCAGCGTTCGCGCCTGCTCGTAGCCGGTGCCGAACGCGCCGGCGTTCACCCAGGTGCCCATCGCCGCGAGCAGCAGGCCGCAGGCGGCGGCGAGGAGGACCGGATGGCGTTCGCGCCAGCGCCCCCAGCGGTTGCCGGTGCCGGCGGAGGCGAGCAGCAGCCGGCTGAAGACGCCGCCGGCAAGCCCGCACAGCAGCCCGCAGGCGAGCACGGCGAGCCAGCCGCGCCCGAGCGGCAACGCGGCGGACATGCTGCCGAAGTAGGTGTAGTTGCCGAGCACCGCGAGCGAGACCACGCCGCCGACGATCACCGCCGTGAGCAGCGTCCCGGAGAAGCGGTGCTCGAACGCGCCGCTGAGTTCCTCGATCGCGAACACCACGCCGGCCAGCGGCGTGTTGAAGGCGGCCGCGATGCCCGCCGCGCCGCCGGCGAGCAGGAAGCGCGCGGACTGGCGATCGCCCGCGAAGCCGAAACGCGCGCCGAACGCGCGCATGATCGCGGCGCCCACGTGCACGGTCGGGCCCTCGCGCCCGATCGACGCGCCGCCGAGCAGCCCGCCGACCGTGAGCGCCATCTTCGCGGCGGCGACGCGCATCGACAGGTGCCGGCTGCCCCACGCGCGCGGCATCTGCAGGGCGGCGATCACCTGCGGGATGCCGCTGCCGCGCGTGGCCTGCAGGCCGCGGCCCGTGGCCCACGCGAGCGCGGCGAAGACGGCCGGCGTCGCCAGCAGCGCCCAGTACGGCGATTGCCGGAGCAGGGCGCGGAACAGGGTGAAGGCCAGGTCGCTCGCTTTCGCGAACAGGATCGCGGCCAAGGCGACGGCCACGCCGCCGCCCCACAGCGCGGCGCGGCGCTTCCAGCTCGCGCCGGACAGCACTCCCAGGCCGGCGTCCTCGTCCCGTGCGGCATCCATCGCCGGATTGTCGCATTGCGCAGTCGCATTGCGCAGGCGGGGAGGGGAGAATGGCCCGATGCGAACCGAACCCGACGCCTACTCCCAGCGCGGCATCGCCAACCTGCACTCGCACGCGTTCCAGCGCGCGATGGCCGGCCTGGCCGAGCGCCAGACCGACCCCGGCGACAGCTTCTGGACCTGGCGCGAGACGATGTACCGCATGGCCGGGCGCTTCGATCCCGACACGCTGCACGCGGTCGCCTCGCAGCTGTACGCGGAGATGCTCGAGTCGGGCTACACGACGGTCTGCGAGTTCCATTACCTGCACCATCGGCCGGACGGCACGCCGTACGCCGATCCCGCCGCGATGTCGCGCGCGCTGGTGCGCGCGGCGCGCGAGACCGGGATCCGGCTGACGCTGCTGCCGGTGCTGTACATGACCGGCGGCTTCGACGGGCGGCCGCTGGCGGAACGGCAGCGGCGCTTCGGCCACGGCGTCGACGCGTTCCTGGCGCTCATCGACGCGCTGCGCGCGGACGAGGATGCGACGCTGCGCGTGGGCTGCGCGCTGCACAGCCTGCGCGCCGTCCCCGCGGACGCGATGCGGACGGTGCTGGCGGCGCTGCCGCGCGACATGCCGGTGCACATCCACATCGCCGAGCAGCTGGGCGAAGTCCAGGACAGCCTGGCGCTGCGCGGCGCGCGGCCGGTCGAATGGCTGCTGGGCAACGCCGAAGTCGACGCGCGCTGGACGCTGGTGCATGCCACGCATCTCGAACCTGCGGAAACCGCGGGCATCGCACGCAGCAGTGCGACCGTCGCGATCTGCCCGACCACCGAGGCCAATCTCGGCGACGGGCTGTTCCCGTTGCGCGCCTACCTCGACGCCGGCGGCGCGATCGGCATCGGTTCGGATTCGCAGGTGTCGGTGTCGCCGGTCGAGGAACTGCGCTGGCTCGAGTACGGGCAGCGGCTGGCGACGCATCACCGCAACATCGCCGTGCGCGGCGGTTCGCCGAGCGTCGGCGAGACCCTGCTCGGCGCGGTGCATGCGAGCGCGCATAACGCGACCGGGCTCGACGCGTCCGGCGACGTCGTGGTGCTCGATGCGGACGCGCCGCAATTCGCGGGCGCGACAGAAGGCGACATCGCCGACCGCTGGATCTTCAGCGGCAACCGCCCGCTGGTGCGCGAAGTGCGCGTCGCCGGCGAACGCGTGGTCGCCGACGGCCGCCACCGCGACCGCGACGCCATCGCCGCGCGCTATCGCGCCGCCATGGCCACCCTGCTCGCGTAAGTCAGAGCAGGGTCGGGGCGGCAGGCAGCGCGCCTTCGAGGGTGAGCAGGAAGGTCTTGATCGGCAGGCCGCCACCGTAGCCGGTGAGGCTGCCGTCGGCGCCGATCACGCGATGGCAGGGCAGCACGATCGACAGCGGGTTGCGGCCGTTCGCCGCGCCGACCGCGCGGGTCGCGGTCGGCTTGCCGATGCTGCTGGCGAGTTGCGCGTAGCTGATCGTCCTGCCGTAGGGGATGTCGGCCAGCGCCCACCACACGCCGCGCTGGAATTCGGTGCCCTGCGGCGCGAGCGGCAGGTCGAAGTCGCGGCGCCTGCCGGCGAAATATTCGTCCAGCTGGCGGTGCGCGGCATCGATGACGGCGTTGCGGCCTTCGCGCCAGTCGGCACCGCGCTTGACCGGATGCGCGGGCGTCTCGAACTCCAGCACCTGCAGGTGCGCGTCGTCGGCGGCAAGCACGAGCGGGCCGACCGGGCTGTCGATGACGGCGTGGCGGACGGCGCCATGCCGTGTGGCGGCCGGGTTCAACGCAGCCTTCATTGCGTGGTTCATTTCGATTTCCCTCGTGGTTTCGCGGCGCCCGGCGCCGGCGCCAGGTCGCGCCAGAGCAGCATCACCGCGTAGGCGCGCCACGGCCGCCACGCCTCGGCGCGCGCGATCAGCGCCTTCGCCGACAGGCGCGGCGCCTCCTGCGGGAACGCGCGCTGCAGCATGAGGTCTTCGGCGGGGAACGCATCCGGGTGGCCGAGTGCGCGCAGCGCGAGGTATTGCGCGGTCCACGGCCCGATGCCGCGCAACGCGGTCCAGCGCGCGACGAAATCATCGAGGGTGCGCTCGGGCCGGAAATCGACCGTGCCGTCGAGGAGGGCGCGCGCGACGGTGCGCAGCGTCGCCGCGCGCGAGCCCGTCAGCCCGATGCCGGACAGGTCGGCTTCGGCCAGTGCCGCCGGCGTCGGGAAACGATGCGTGAGCGCCGGATGGCCCGCGCCCGCCGCGAACGGTGTCTCCAGCGGCGTGCCGAAACGTTCCGCGAGGCGCGCCGCGATGGTGCGGGCCGCGGCGGTGCTGACCTGCTGGCCGACGATCGCGCGCACCGCTGCCTCGAAGCCGTCCCAGCTGCTCGGCACGCGCACGCCCGGATGGACGGCGAGCACCGGCGCCAGGCGCGGCGAACGCGACAGCACCGCGCCGATCGCCTGCGGATCCGCATCGAGGTCGAACATGCGGCGCACGCGGTTCACGATCCCGATCAGGCGCGCCGGCGGCACGCCGTGCAGTTCCAGTTTCAGCGCATGTTCGCCGCCCGGCCATTCCGAGACCCGCAACCACGACGCGGCGGCGCCAGCCGCGTCGGCCTCGTCGGGCAAAACGGCGCGCGCATAGCTCGCCTCGTCGACATGCTCGATCCCGGGCAGCGCGCGCCCGCGCATGAAAGCGAGCAGCGCCGCGAAGTCGTAGGGCGGGCGATAGCCGAGCCGCAGCACCAGGCCTTCGTCGGCCGCGCGCGCGGCCGGGCGCTTGCGCAGGTCGCGCGGCGCCATGCGGTAGGCCTCGCGGAACGTGGTGTTGAAGCGGCGCAGGCTGCCGAAGCCCGCCGCGAGCGCGATGTCGGTGATCGGCAGCGCGGTCTCCGTCAGCAGCTGCTTCGCGAACAGCAGCCGGCGCGTGCCGTGCACGCCGATCGGCGGCGCGCCGAGGCGCTCGACGAACAGGCGCCGCAGCTGGCGTTCGCCCAGGTGCACGCGCTCGGCCAGCGCCGACAGCGGCTGCTCGGCGAGCAGGCCGTCGTCGATCAGCTTCAGCGCGCGCGCCACCGCCGCGTCGCCGCGACGCCAGGCGCCGTCGCCGGGCGACAGCTCCGGCCGGCAGCGCAGGCACGGGCGGTATCCGGCGGCCTCCGCGGCGGCGGCGTTGCCGAAGTACGAGACGTTCGCGCGCTTCGGCGTCGGCGCGGGGCACACGGGGCGGCAATAGATGCCGGTGCTTTTCACCGCGGTGAAGAACAGCCCGTCGAAGCGGGCGTCGCGGCTCAGGCGCGCGCGTTCGCAGACTTCGGGCGAAGGCAGCGCGCCCGCCTCCGCGGTCGCGGGGAGGGCATCACGGGTGGCGGCGGGGGAGGCCATGCATGCAGGCTAGCACCCGCGCCGGCGCCGGACTCGCCGGATTCGGACATCGATGCCGGGCCGTTCAGCGCCCGGATTCGAGCGCCGACAGCAGGGTCGCCGGGTCGCCGTCGTTCGGCTCCGCCGGCACGCCGAGCAGGCGCATCAGCAGCGGATAGACGTCGACGTTGTCGAACGGCGGCAGGCGCTTGCCGTCGGCGAAGCGCGGGCCGTCGGCGACGAACACCGCGCGCATCTCCGGCGCTTCCGGCGCGAAGCCGTGCGCGCCGGTGGCGTGGCCGCCGCCTTCGTCGTCGTCGCCGGTGGGCTCGGCCTGGGCCGGGCGCGACGTCAGGTTCCAGCCGACATCGGCCTGGCACACGATCGCGGGCACGCGCGGGTTCGCGCCGTAGTGCCAGCGCGCGGGGACGTCCGCCTTGCGCCAGCATTCCGAATGCGGATGCCGGCCGAGCATCGCCGCTTCGACCGCCGCCGCATCGGCGCCCGCCGCCGGCGCGAGGCCGACCGCGGTGCCGCGGCTCGCGATGTCGATCGCGCTCGCGGGCAGCCCCTTCGCGGCGAGGAAGTCGTCGAGGTATTCGCGCTGGCCCGGCGGGATCCGTGCCATGCCGTGGTCGGAGACGACGATCACGTCGACGCGATCGCGCAGGCCGCGG
>DASTWT010000178.1:0-4823 GCA_035765815.1 Luteimonas sp.
TCCACGGGCGCGCCGTTCGCGTACAAGCTCGCCGTGCGCAAGGCGCCCGACGCCTGGTTCTTCCTCGCGTACGACATGAGCCAGTCGCTGCGCGGCGAGAAGCGCTTCAACAGCGAGCTGATCGGCGTGGTGCTGGTGTTCACCGCGTTGTCGCTGCTGGTGGGGTGGTGGGCGGCGTCGCGGGTGATGAGCCCGGTGTCGGAACTGGCGCAGCGCCTGCGCGAATCCGGGCGCAGCGCGCAACCCGAGGCGCTGGCCTCGCACTTCCCCGACGACGAGGTCGGCGAGCTGGCCAAGGCGCTGGACGACTATGCCGCACGGCTCACCGACGTGGTCAAGCGCGACCGCGAGTTCAACGCCGACGTCAGCCACGAGCTGCGCACGCCGCTGGCGGTGATCAAGGGCGCGGTCGAGCTGATGCTGTCGCGGCCGGGCCTGGACCAGAAGGCCGAGGCGCGGCTGCTGCGCATCCAGCGCGCCGAGCAGCAGTGCACCGACCTGATCAGCGCGCTGCTGCTGCTCTCGCGCAACGAGCGCGGGCACGGCCTGGCGGACGTGGGCAAGGTCGCCGAGCAGCTGCTCGACGCGCATCGCGCGCAACTGCGCGGGAAGCCGCTCGAATTGCACCTGGAGGGCGAGACCGGCCTGCTGGTCGACGCGCCCGAGGCCGCGGTGTCGGTCGCGCTGGGCAACCTCATCGGCAACGCCGTGAAGTACACGCCCGCGGGCAGCGTGGTCCTGCGGCTGCTGCCGAACGCGGTGGAAGTCGTGGATTCGGGGCCGGGCCTCACCGCCGAGGACGCCGCGCGGCTGTTCGAGCGCGGCTACCGTGGCGCACACGCCGAGCACGCCTCCAATGGCGGCGGCATCGGCCTGTCGATCGTGCGCCGCCTCTGCGAGCTCTACGGCTGGACCGTGCGGGTCGTCCCCGGCGCCGAGCGCGGCGTCGTCGCCACGCTCACCTTCAGTCGCTAGGTCAGACCGGTTCCAGCCAGCCGTACTTGTCCGGCGTGCGCCCGTCGAACAGCCCGAAGAACAACTCCTGCAGCTTGCGCGTCACCGGCCCGGCCTTGCCGGCGCCGACCTGGCGGCCGTCCACCGAGCGGATCGGGGTGATCTCCGCCGCGGTGCCGCACATGAACAGCTCGTCGCACAGGTAGAGGTACTCGCGCGGCAGGTCGCGCTCGACCACGGCGATGCCGTTGTCGCGCGCCAGGGTGATCAGCGTGTTGCGGGTGATGCCGTTGAGCAGCGCGGCGCTGACCGGCGTGGTGTGCAGCGCGCCGTCGAACACCAGGAACAGGTTCTCGCCCGCGCCCTCGCTGAGCAGGCCGGTGGAGGCCAGCGCGATGCCTTCGCCGAAGCCCAGCCGGCGCGCCTCGCGCGCGATCAGCTGCCCGGAGAGGTAGTTGCCACCGGCCTTCGCGCCCGCGGGAATGGTGTTCGGCGCGAACCGCTGCCAGCTCGACACGCAGGCGTCGATGCCCTGCTCGAGCGCATCGGCGCCGAGATAGGGGCCCATGCCCCAGGCGGCGACGGCGACGTCGATCGGGGTCTGCGCCGAGAGGCCGAAGCCACCGAGGCCGCGGTACGCGAGCGGGCGCAGGTAGCCCGACTTCAGCCCGTTGCGCTGCAGGACCTCGCGGCACGCGGCGTTGACCTGCTCGAACGTGTACGGGATGTCCATCTCGTAGATCCGCGCCGACGCGAACAGGCGGCGGTTGTGGTCGCTCAGGCGGAAGATCGCCGGGCCGTCGGGCGTGTCGTAGGCGCGGATGCCCTCGAACACCGACGAGCCGTAGTGCAGCGCGTGCGACATCACGTGCGCGGTCGCGTCGGCCCAGGGCTTGATCGCGCCGTTCTGCCAGATCCATTGCGGGTATTGCATGCTCGCGGAGTCCCGGGCTGCTGCAGGAAGCGGGCATTTTACAGGGGAAGCGCTACAGGCTGACCCACCAGCACCCCTGGTCGCGCCGCAGGCGCAGCGTGGTCGGCGCCGGCGTGACGCCATCCGCCAGCGTCTGGTCCAGGCGCAGGCCGACCGGAGGCGATCGCGGAGCCGTGGAATCCGGAAGGCCGGCGGGCACGGTCGCGGAAGGATCGCCGCCGGCGATCGCCGGCGCGGTGTGGACGGGCAGGGGGACCTCGAACATCGCCGGCCCGGTGGGTGGCGGGAACACCTTTTCGCCGGCTTCGTCGAGCCCGCCGACGCGGATCGCGGAGTGGCCGTACGGGGAATCGATGCCGGTGGCGGATGCCGGGCCATCGGATTCCGCCAACGCGAACGCCGGCTCCGCTCGGCGCGGGTAGACGGGCGCCACCTCCAGCAGCGGGCGCGCGACGATCGCCTGGAGCCGCGACATCGTGTCGTAGCCGGCGCGCGTCGAGAGGCCCTGCCAGCGGTACAGCGCCGCGAACCTGTTCACGTCGCCGGACTCGACGGCGCTCGACAGCGCCCAGGCGAATTCGCGCAGGTCGCGGATGCAGGCGCTGCGGTACGCGGGCATGAAGGGCCCGGGCGCGAATTCCGCGGGCGGCGCGGCGCCGGCCGATGCGGGTGCCGTGAATGCGACGACCAGTAGCGCGGCGAGCATCCGCGCACTCTAGGGCGGCCCGGCATGCAGGCCGCGTGCACGCGATGCCCGCGCGCGTTCAGGCGAAACTGACGAAGTAGCAGCCTTCGTAGCGCTGGACGTCGAAGTCGACCGCGGTCGCGGCGCCATCCCCGCCCGCGAGCACGAGCTGCACCATGCCGGGGGCCGCTTCGGCGCCCGCATCGCCGCCATCGCCGACGGACATGCCGGCCAGGGACGGCCCCTGCGCGAACGAGCCCGCCCCGATGCCCGTGCCGTAGTAGCGGCTCGCGGCGACCGGCCGACCCGCGTAGCGCTGCAACCGGTCGAGCACGCGCTCGCCGGCAGCGGTGGACATGCCGGCGAAGTGATAGCTCTCGGCGATGCGGTTGACGTCGCCCATCGCGACCGAAGCCTGCAGGTCCGTGGCCAGTTGCGACGGGTTGCGGGCGCAACCGGCGGCCGGCGAACGACGGCCGGGAGCGCCGCCCGCATATCGCGCGTCGCCTCCGTTCCCGTCCGCGTCGAACGCGCCCTGGACGAGCGTCGCGCTGTCCATGTCGAAATCCGCGCCGGCGCCCGCGGCCGCGGCTTCCAGGCGCGCGCTGTAGCGGCGGTCGCGCACGATGCGCGCGACCAGCTCGGCGTCGATCGGCACCGCCCGCGCCCCGAATACGGCGCAGCTGCGGTCGGTGTAGCCGATGGTGCCGTCCGGCGAGCGGCAGCGCACCAGCAGGCCGTCGGTGGCGGCTTCCGCCGGCATCGGCGCGGGCATCGCGGCGAGGGCCGTGGCGAGGGCGGTGGAGAGCAGCGCGAACCTGTTCATGGCAAGTCATCCGCATCGATCGGTCGATGCGCGATGCTTGCTTCGGTTTCGTCGAGGCCGCGTCCTTGAATGCGGCCGGTCGATGAACCGCCGCGGAATTCAGCGGAGGTTGCGCAACACGTTCAGTGTCGGTTTGGACAGGTTCAACGTGTAGAAATGCAGCGCCGGCGCGCCGCCGTCGACCAGGCGCTCGCACATGCGCGCGACGAAATCCGCGGCGAACGCGCGGATCGAATCGGCGTCGTCGCCGTAGGCCAGCATGCGCTTGCCGATCCAGCGCGGGATCTCGGCGCCGCAGGCCTCGGAGAAGCGGCGCAGCTGCGCGAAGTTCGACACCGGCATGACGCCCGGCACGATCGGCACCTCGACGCCCAGCGCGCGCGCGTCGTCGACGAAGCGGAAGTAGGCGTCGGCGTTGTAGAAGTACTGGGTGATCGCGCCGTCCGCGCCGGCGTCGACCTTGGCCTTGAAGTGGCGCAGGTCGGCGAGCGCGTCGTCGGCCTGCGGGTGCGTCTCCGGATAGCAGCCGACCTCGACGTGGAACCAGTCGCCGTGCTCGGCGCGGATGAACGCGACGAGGTCGGTGGCGTAGCGCAGGTCGCCCATGCGCGCCATGCCCGAGGGCAGGTCGCCGCGCAGCGCCACCAGGCGCCGGCAGCCCA
The DNA here is from genome assembly GCA_035765815.1 of Luteimonas sp. Lineage (GTDB taxonomy): Bacteria > Pseudomonadota > Gammaproteobacteria > Xanthomonadales > Xanthomonadaceae > Cognatiluteimonas. The sequence continues at coordinate 4,062 of DASTWT010000178.1, forward strand.
TGGCCCGGTAGAGCTTGAGCAGCTGCCGGATCTCCTCGCGGCTGCCGCCCATGCAGCTGACGTGCGGCGCGGCGTCCAGCGCCTGCTGCTCGCGCAGGCGCTGGATGGTTTCCGGCGTGTACGACAGCGTCGAGCCGCCGGCGCCGAAGGTGCACGACACGTACTCCGGCGCCTCGTCGCGCAGCCGGGCCGCGGTGCGGTCCAGCTGCGCGCGCTGCTCGTCGGTCTTCGGCGGGTAGAACTCGAAGGAGACCGGGACGCGGTAGCCCATGCCGTGCGCTCCCCGGCTCAGTAGCGGTAGTGCTCGGCCTTGAACGGGCCGTCCACGCTGACGCCCAGGTAGTCGGCCTGCGCCTTCGTCAGCTTCGTCAGCTTCACGCCGATCTTCTCCAGGTGCAGGCGCGCGACTTCCTCGTCCAGGTGCTTCGGCAGGCGGTAGACCTCCTTGCCGTACAGCTCCCTGTTCGCCCACAGGTCGATCTGCGCGAGCGTCTGGTTCGAGAACGAGTTCGACATCACGAAACTCGGGTGGCCGGTGGCGCAGCCGAGGTTCACGAGGCGGCCTTCGGCCAGCAGGAAGATGCTGTTGCCGCCGGCGAAGGTGTACTTGTCGACTTGCGGCTTGATGTTCAGGCGCGTCGCGCCCGAGGCGTTCAGCGCGTCGACCTGGATCTCGTTGTCGAAGTGGCCGATGTTGCAGACGATCGCCTGGTCCTTCATCGCCGACATGTGGGCGAGGGTGATGACGTCCTTGTTGCCGGT
>DASTWT010000179.1:0-3777 GCA_035765815.1 Luteimonas sp.
CGGGTGCTGCTGCGCCACGTGTTCCGCGTCGTCGCGCGCACGCGCATGCCCGAGGTGTTCACCGCGACGGCGCTGCTGGTGGTGCTCGGCAGCGCCTGGCTGATGCAGCTCGCGGGGCTGAGCATGGGCCTGGGCGCGTTCCTCGCCGGCGTGCTGCTGGCCGATTCGGAGTTCCGGCACGAGCTCGAGGCGCAGATCCAGCCGTTCGAAGGCCTGCTGCTCGGGCTGTTCTTCATGGCCGTGGGCATGAGCATCGACCTGGGCCGGGTCGCCGCCGAGCCGGGCGCGATCGCGCTGGGCGTGCTCGCGCTGGTCGCGGTGAAGTTCGCGATCCTGTTCGCCGTCGGCCTGCGCCCGGGGCGGCTGGCCCCGCGCGAGGCGCTGCTGCTGGGCAGCGTGCTGGCGCTGGGCGGCGAGTTCGCGTTCGTGGTGTTCGGCGAGGCGGAGAAGGCGGGGGTGATGGATGCCGTGCTGCACGACCGCCTGGTCGCGATCGTCGGCGTCTCGATGGCGCTGACGCCGCTGCTGCTGATCGCGATGGCGCGGTTGCTCGGCGACGCCGCGGCGCGGCGGCCGCCGCGCCCGTTCGACGACATCCCGGACACGCACCCGCAGGTGCTCGTCGCCGGCTTCGGCCGCTTCGGCCAGGTCGTGGCGCGCCTGCTGGCGGCGCAGCGCGTGCCGTTCGTGGCGATCGAGCACAGCCCGGAACAGGTCGATTTCGTCCGCCGCTTCGGCAGCCAGATCTACTACGGCGATCCGGCGCAGCCGGCACTGCTGCGCGCGGCCGGCGCCGGCGGCGTGCGCGTGTTCGTGGTCGCGGTCGACGACGTCGAGGCGAACCTCGACGTGGTCCGCACCGTGCGCCGGCTTTACCCGGACGCGACGGTGTTCGCGCGCGCGCGCAACCGCCGCCACGCGTGGGAGCTGATGGACCTCGGCGTGGAAGTGGTGCGCGAGACCTTCCATTCCAGCCTCAAGATGGGCGAGCGCGTGCTGGTGGCGCTGGGCGAGCGCGAGGACGTGGCCGCGCGCCGCGCCGAGCGCTTCCGCGAGCACGACGAGGCGCTGCTGCGCGCCCAGCACCAGGTCTACGACGACGAGGTCGCGCTGATCCAGACCTCGCAGGAGGCGCGGCGCGACCTGGAGGAGCTGTTCGCCGCGGACCGCGGCGAAGGCGTGCTCGGGGGGATGGTCGAGAAGCGCGACGCCACGCCGTAGAGCCGACCCATGGTCGGCTGCACGAGGCCCGAGCCGACCATGGGTGGTCGGCTCTACGAGGTCGGGGGCGGGCGGAGGAAGCGGGCGAGCGAGGCGCCGCCGCCCGCCTGCGCCGGCGCGTATTCGCCCGCGACGTCGACGAAGCCGCGCATCACCGCGACTTCGCGCGGCGTCCGGTTGAGCCCGTCGCGCAGGCCCGGATCGCAGCCGGCGCGGAGCAGGCGCTGGGTCACGCGCAGCAGGCCGTGGAGCGCGGCGAGGTGCAGCGGGCCGAAGCCGCGCTGGTCCTGCACGTCGAGCGCGACCTCCTCGTCGAGCAGGCGCTCGAGCGCGGTCAGCACCACGTCCTCGTCGCAGGCCGTGCCGGGCTCGGCGCGCGAGCCGAGCAGCAACAGCAGCGGCGTCACCTGCCCCGCCGCGCGCGCGTCGGGTTCGGCGCCGGCGAGCAGCAGCGTGTCGAGCAGCGCGAGCACGCGCGGCTTCTCGCGCGCGGTGAACGCGAACAGCACCGCGCAGTGCAGCGGGGTGAGCCCCTGCGCGTCGAAGGCGTGCACGTCGGCACCGGACTGCAGCAGGCGCGCGGCGAGGTCGGGCAGGCCGAGCGCCGCGGCGAGCATGAGCACGGTCACTTCGCCGGGCAGGCGCTGCTCGAGGCCCGCGCCCGCGGCGAGCAGGCGGTCGACGATCGCGGCGTGGCGCATGCTGACCGCGGCCGAGAGCGGCGTCGCGCCGGTCTGCGCGGCGATGCGCGGGTCGGCGCCGCGCTCGAGCAGCAGTTCGACGCATTCGCGGTGGCCGCCGCCGGCCGCGCGCAGCAGCGCGGTGCAGCCCTGCGCGTCGGTGGCGTCGATCGGGAAGCCCAGGTCCAGCAGGCGGCGCACCGCGCCGGCATCGCCGACGATCGCGGCCGCGGGCAGGTCGGACGCCTGCAGCGCGCGCCGCGGCAGCGGCCAGCCGTGCCATTCCAGCCAGTCGACCAGGTCGCGCCGCCCGCTCGACAGCGCGACGCCCAGCGGCGTCTGCCCGTCGGGCGCGCGCGCGTCGGGCGCGGCGCCATGGCGCACGAGCAGCTTCAACGCCGGTTCGCGGCCGAGCGCGGCGGCGAGGTGCAACGGGCTCATGCCGTGCGCGTCGCGCGCGGCGGTGTCCGCGCCGCCGGCGAGCAGGCGTTCGCAGGCGCGCAGCCAGCCCAACCGCACCGCGAGCGGCAGCGGCGCATTGCCCGCGGGCGATGCGGCGAACGGATCGGCGCCGCGCTCGATCAGGCCGAGCGCGAAGGTTTCCAGCGCGCCGCCGCTGGCGTCGTGGCCGTCGGCGGCGCAGGCCTCGAGGAAGCGCGCGAGCCCGCCGGCGCCGGCCGGCGAGCGCGCGGCGTCGAGCAGCGGAGCGAGCTCGTCGATGCCGGCGGCGCCCTGCGCGAGCAGCGCGAACAGGCGGCTGTCGGCGAGGCCGTCGCGCGCTTCGGGATCCGGCGGCGGAGCGGAGGCCGGCTGCGCTTCGGCGGCGGCGGCGTTCGACGCGCCGTCGCCCGGTGCGGCCTCGTCGGCGGACAATGCGGCCGGCAGCGGATGCGCGGGGTCGAGCACCGCGACCAGCGACCAGCGCCCTGCCTGCACCGCGTGGTCGAGCGCGCGCCGACCCTCGCGGTCCACCAGCGACGGGTCGGCGCCGAGCGCGAGCAGGCGCTGCACCAGCGGCGCCGAAGGCGTCGCCGCGAGGCAGGCCAGGGCGAGCGCGCCCTGCCCGTCCGCATCCAGCGCGTGCACGTCGGCCCCGGCGGCGGCGAGCGCTTTCACCGCCGCCTCGCTGCCGCCGCGCGCCGCGGCGAGCAGCGGCGTGCGGCCGCGGCCGTCGCGCGCCTCGACGTCGGCGTGCGCCGCGAGCAGCGCGGCGATGATCTCGGCATGCCCGCGGAACGCCGCTTCGTGCAGCGCGCTGCGGCCCTGCAGGTCGCGCGCGTCGACGCGCGCCTTGTGCTTGAGCAGCAGCTGCACGCCGGCCGCGTCGTCGTCCTCCGCACCGGCCGCCGCGAGCAGCGCAGGGGTCGCGCCGTCGGCCTGGACCACGGCGCCGCGCTCGAGCAGGAAGCGCGCGAGCCGCCAGTTGCCGGCCGCGCAGGCGACGCCGAGCGGGGTCAGGCCATCGTCGTTGCGCACCTCGAGCTCGGCCGCGGCGTCGCGCAGCAGCGCGGCGACGCCCGGGTCGGAACTGCGCGCGGCGTGGTGCAGCGGGGTGTTGCCCTCGAGGTCGCGCACGCGCGGGTCGGCGCCGTTCGCGAGCAGCGTCATCACCGCTTCGGGACGGCCGTGCCAGCTGTCGCGCGTCGCCGCGAGCAGCGGGGTCATGCCGGCGTGCGCGGCGTTGAGGTCGACGCCGCGCGCGATCAGCGCGCGCAGCAGCCGCAGGTCGGGCAGCACCGCGGCGAGCACCGGCAGCGTGCGCTGGTCGCGGGCGTCGGCGGGCGGCGGCGCGGCCGCATCGGCGCCCGCCTCGAGCAGCGCGATCGCGCGGTCGACGCGGCCGTTGCGCGCAGCGGCGTACAGCGCCGCTTCCGCC
>DASTWT010000180.1:0-2015 GCA_035765815.1 Luteimonas sp.
GGCGTAGATGACGTCCTCGACCTTGCGGATCTTCGCCAGCGCCTGCGCCGTCTGCGCCTTGAACTGCGCCAGCGCCAGCCCGCGCAGCGGCTCCGGCGGCGGCATCGTCACCGACATCGGGTTGCGGTGCACGCCGTTGACGCGGAATTCGTAGTGCAGGTGCGGACCGGTCGCCAGGCCGCTGGCGCCGACGTAGCCGATCACCGTGCCCTGGCTCACCTTCTGGCCGACGTGTTCCTTGCCGAAGCGCGACATGTGCCCGTACAGCGTGGTGTAGCCGCGGCCGTGGTCCAGGATCACGACGCGGCCGTAGCCGCCCTTCCAGCCGACGAAGGCGACGCGCGCGTTGCCCGCGGCCATGATCGGCGTGCCCGTCGGGGCCGCGAAGTCCACGCCCTGGTGGGCGCGGACGCGGCCGAGGATCGGGTGCTTGCGCGCGCTGCTGAAGCCGGAGCTGATCCGCGTGTAGGCGACCGGCATGCGGATGAAGGCCTTCTTCAGCGGCGTGCCGTCGGCGGTGTAGTACTCGGCCTTGCCGTCGTGGTCGAAGCGGAACGCCGAGTGCGGCTTGCCGCGCACGGTGAAGGTGGCGGCCTGGATGTCGCCGGTGCGGATCATCTCGCCCTCGCGCCAGACCTGGTCGACCACGACGCTGTAGCGGTCGCTGGCGACGACGTCGGAGCTGAAGTCGATGTCGTACTTGAAGATCTCGTCGGTGAGCTGGTTGATCGCGCGGCTGGACAGCCCCTGCCGGCGCGCCGACCAGAACAGCGACTTGCCGACTTCGCCGCTGACGACGACGGTGCGGGTGGTGGTGGGTCGCTCGATGACCTGCTCGTCGACCTTGTCGCCGGCCAGCGACAGCAGCACGCGGTGGGTGTCGTCGCGGTCGAAGCGCAACGCGCGCAGCTGGCCGTCGGCGGGGATGTCGAAGCCGATCACGGTGCCCGGGCGCAGCCGCACGAGTGCCTGGCGCTCGGACGTCGCGTCGAGCAGCTTGTGCATGGTGCTGGCGGGAACGCCGGCCTGCTCGAACAGGTCGCCGAGCGTCTGGCCGTCGTCGACGGTGAGCATCTGCCAGCTGTCGCCCGCGGCGGCGCGGTGCAGCGGCAGCGCGGGCAGGGCGAGGGCGAGGGTGGTGCGCGGCGCCGACAGCGAGGCCTGGGCGGTGCCGGCCTGCGGGGCGGAGAAACCGGGGACGAGCGCGGCGACGAGCGCGCCGAGGGTGGCGAACAGGCTGGCGTGCGCCCACTGGCGCCGGGTCCAGCGGCCCTGGAACGCGGGGCCGCCGATGGCCGGCAGGTGGCGTGCCAGGACTTCGCGGTGCAGGATGGACTCGCGCAGCTTGTCCAGGCGCGCGCGACGGCTGCTGCGGCTTTCTCCCTGCCCGATAGGATCGTGATGCATCAGATCGCCCCCGGTCCGATGTGATGGACACGTCAAGCGGGGTACCATAGACGCGCGAACTCCATGCGTCAAACCCTTGAAGCGGATGGATTTTTGCGCCGGTCACGCTTTAACCCCCCTTTAACGCCGAAACCCGACCGCCATCACGTTCCGTGGCGCCGCCGACCCCCGAGGCCCCCTTGTCCCAGCCCGCCGACCTTGAATCCGCCCTGGCCCTGATCGCCCGCGGCGCCGACGAGATCCTGAAGCGCGAGGAGCTGGAGGCGCGGCTCAAGGCCGGCAAGCCGCTCCGGGTCAAGGCCGGCTTCGACCCGACCGCCCCGGACCTGCACATCGGCCACACGGTGCTGCTCAACAAGCTGCGCCAGTTCCAGGACCTCGGCCACCAGGTGATCTTCCTGATCGGCGACTTCACCGGGATGATCGGCGACCCGACCGGCAAGAACGTGACCCGCAAGCCGCTGTCCCGCGAGGACGTGCTGTCCAACGCGAAGACCTACGAGGCGCAGGTGTTCAAGGTGCTCGACCGCGAGCGCACCGAGGTCCGCTTCAACAGCGAGTGGTTCGGGAAGATGTCGGCCGCCGACATGATCCGGCTCGCCGGCCAG
>DASTWT010000181.1:0-5325 GCA_035765815.1 Luteimonas sp.
GATGCTGGCGCTGGCCGCGGCGCTGCAGGCGCTCGGCAGCAGCCCCGGCATCGGCTGGCCGGCCTGGCTCGTCTCGTGCGCGGCGCTGGCGGTCGCGCTGCTGGGCTGGACGAACCTGTGCCTGAAGAGCTGGCAGGCGCGGCTCGCCGGCCTGCTGCTGGCGATGCTCCTGACCGGCGTGTTCCTGTCGGTGCCGGCGCCCTGGGCGCCATCGCTGCTGCTGCCGGGCGTGCCGATGCGCAGCGGCCTGTTCCAGCTCATGGCGATGGCGCTGCTGGCGCTGACGGTGCGGCCCGCGTCGGTGCTCGCGGTGGTCGCCACGGTGCTCGCGCTCGCCGTCGCGCGGCTGTGGGCGCAGGGCCTGCCGCTGGCCGGCCGCGAGCTTTACTGGGTGCACGTCGCCGCCGCGATCGGGTTCGGTTTCATGCTGTCGGGCTATCGTTCCGACTTCGCGATCGAGGCGTACCGGGTCCGCCGGTCGCTGTGGAAGCAGGCCGCCACCGACGCGCTCACGGGGCTCGCCAACCGCGCCGGCTGGGACCGCGACGCGGTGCCGGTCTACGCCGACGCGGGCGTGCGCGGCGCCGCGCGCAGCCTGGTGTTCTTCGACGTCGACCACTTCAAGGACGTCAACGACCGCATGGGCCACGCCTTCGGCGACGAAGTGCTGCGCCGGCTCGGGCAGGTGCTCGCCGCGCGCGTCGGCCCGGACGGCTACGTCGCGCGCATGGGCGGCGAGGAGTTCATCGCGCTGCTGATCGACGCGCCGCCGGCCGCGGTCCAGGGCTTCGCGCAGCGCGTGCGCGAGGACTTCGCCACCATCGCCGGCAACCGGCCGGTCACGCTGAGCGCCGGCATCGCCTTCGCCGCGCCGGGCGAGGCGCTCGGCGAAGCGCTGCGCCGCGCCGACGACGCGCTGTACGCGGCGAAGCAGGGTGGGCGCGACCGCATCGCGATCGCGCCGTAGCCGCCGGCGCCGGGCGCCGCGCGCGGGGGACGCGCTAGAGCCAGCGCACCTTGCGCAGGTATCGGTAGAGCACGCCGCAGACCACCACGACGACGCCGATCAGGACGAAGTAGCCGTGCCGGGTGTGCAGCTCCGGCATGTTGGCGAAGTTCATGCCGTACCAGCTGGTGATCAGCGTCGGCGCGGCGAGCAGCGCGGCCCAGCCGGCGAGCTTCTTGACGATCTCGCCCTGGTTGATCGTCACCAGCGACAGGTTCAGCCCCATCGCCGCGGTCAGCATCTCGCGCATGGTGTCGGTGGATTCGTTGACGCGCAGGGCGTGGTCGAGCACGTCGCGGAAATACGGCCGCACTTCCTCCGCGACGAGGTTGCCGTGCACGCGGGTGAGCTGCGCCAGGATGTCCTGCAACGGCGCGACCGCCAGCCGCAGCCGGGTCAGCTCGCGCTTGAGGTCGTACAGCGAGACGATGGTCTCGCGGCGGAACTCGTCGGCGAAGATGTCCTGCTCCAGCTCGACCAGTTCCTCGTGGAAGGCGTCGACGATCGGCAGGTAGTTGTCGACGATCGAGTCGAGCACGGCGTAGAGGCCGTAGCTCGGGCCCAGCGCCAGCAGCTCCGGCTCGCGTTCCACCTGCGCGCGCACCGGCGCGTACGAGGCCGATGCGCCGTGGCGCACGGTGACGAGGTAGCGCTTGCCGAGGAACGCGTGGGTCTCGCCGAACTCGATCCGCCCGCCGCCCGCCGCCTGCGCGGTGTGCGCGACGACGAACAGCGAATCGCCATAGCCCTCGATCTTCGGCCGCTGGTGCGCGTGCTGCGCGTCCTCGACCGCCAGGTCGTGCAGGCCGAATTCTTCCTGCAGCTTGTCCAGCAGCACATCGGCCGGCTCGTAGAGGCCGACCCAGACGAAGCTGCCGTCGTCCGCGGCGAGGACGTCGCTGATCGCGTCGAGGGTGATGTCGCGGCGCGAGCCGTCGGCGCCGTAGGCGACGCAGTTGACGACGCACTGGGGCAGGGCGGGATCCATGCCCCGCATCCTAACGCCGGCGCAGCCCCGCGAAGAAGGCCAGGTGGAGCGGCAGCAGCAGCGCGATCCAGGGCTCGTTGACCTGCGAGAACAGCAGCACCCACTTCAGCAGCAGGGCGGCGACCGCGAACGCGGCGACCACGGCGAGCAGGCGCCGGAACCATGCGCCGGGCGGGCGGCCGCCGGCCAGGCGCCAGGCGCCGGGGATCAGCAGCAGCGCCAGCGGATCGAACAGCAGCAGGTTCTCGTTGGCCCAGGCGAAGCGGTGCTCGGTGCCCAGCCACAGGAACAGCATCAGCGCCCCCAGCAGGCCGCATGCGAGCCAGAAGACGCCCGCAGCCGCGCCGAGCGCGCGCGGCGCGCGCCGCGCCAGCCACAGGACGGCCGCCGCGAGCGCCAGGCCGGCGACCAGCCACGGCCACCACGGTCGCGGGCGCTCGGGCGGTTCCGGCGCGATCCGGTGGGGGAGCAGCACCTGCTCGGACGCCACCAGCGGACGGCCGTCGGCGAGGCGCGCCTCGGCGAGGCTGTCGGCCAGGCGCATCGGCACGAAGGCTTCTTCCCAGCGCGAAAGCTGCTGGTCGGCGCGGCGCGACAGGCCGATGTCGAAGCCGATCCACATCCACGGCGCAGGCGAGGCCAGGCGCACCGCCTCGCTGCGGTAGGTGTTGCCGCGCGAGCGGCCGGCGATGTCGTGGTGCAGCTCGCCGCCGAGCGCGGCATCGATCGCATCGCGCACCTTGGTGGCGCAGTTGGCGGTGAAGTAGTCGTAGCGGTAGCGCGCGTTCTCGGGCCGCGCGGCCACCTCCAGCGCATCGGCGAGCCTGCGCGCCTGCGCCTGGGTCAGGTCCAGCCACTGGATCGAGACGCCGCGGCCTTCGTCGCGGTAGGTCGCCAGGTCGTCCTGCAGCGGCAGCGCGACCAGCATGTACTCCATCTCGCCACGCACGAAGCGGCCGAGGAAGCCGGGCTCGGTCGGGTCGAAGAAGCCGTAGTTGTACGAGACCGCCGCGCCGGTGCCCGTGTCCTCGACGACGATCGCGTCGTGGCCGAAGCGTTCCCAGAAGATCTCGCCGGGCTGCATCGTCATCACGCCGACGCGGAGCCGGCCGATGCGCGGCGTTTCCGCCGCGGGCGCCGATTCCGCCGGCGGCGCGGCAAGCAGTGGCGGCGGCGCGACGTCCTGCGCGCCGGCGGCGCGCGGCAGCCACGCCGCGGCGAGCGCGAGCAGCGCCGCGAACACGGCGCGCAGGGCGCTATTCCCCATGCACGCTCACGTGCAGCGCGTGCAGCCGGCGCGCGTCGGCGCGCGCGACGCGGAAGCCGAAGCGGCCGAGCGTCAGCTCCTCGCCGGCTTCCGGCAGGAGGCCGATGGCCGCGGTGACGAGGCCGCCGATGGTGTCGTATTCGTCGTCGTCGAAGTCGGCGCCGAAGCGCTCGTTGAAATCGCCGATCGGCGTCAGCGCGTCGACCACGTACTGGCCGTCGGCCTGCGCCGCGATCAGGGTGGTGACGTCCTCGGCCTCGTCGTGCTCGTCGTCGATCTCGCCGACGATCTGCTCGAGCACGTCCTCGATCGTGACCAGCCCGGCCACGCCGCCGTACTCGTCGATCACGATCGCCATGTGGTTGCGCGACTGGCGGAACTCGCGCAGCAGCACGTTGAGCTTCTTCGATTCCGGGATCAGCACCGCCGGCCGCAACAATTCGCGCACGTGCGGGTGGCCGTGCTCTGAGACTTCGCCGCGCAGCAGGTCCTTGGCGAGCAGGATGCCGAGGATCTCGTCGCGGTCCTCGCCGTGCACCGGGAAGCGGGAGTGCCCGGACTCGACGACCTGGCGCAGCAGCTCCGCATGCGCGAGGTCCGAGGACAGCGCGACCATCTGCGAGCGCGGGATCATCACGTCGCCGACCGTGAGGTCGGAGACCGCGATCGCGCCCTCCATCATCCGCAGGGTGTCGGCAGCGATCAGGCCGTCGGCCTGGGCGTCGCGCAGCAGCTCGACGAGGTCCTCGCGGGTGCTCGGCTCGCCGGAGAGCATGGCGCCGATGCGGTCGAGCCAGGAGCGGCGCTCCGGTCGGTCCTGGGGGGTACTACTGTCGTCCTCGGGCATGGCTCGGGTCGGGGTCCTGGTGTGGCCCGGAGGTGGGCCGGTGCAAGCAGGGCCGGAAACGGCCCGCCGCCCAGTTTAACCCGGGTCGCGGTTTGACCGCGTCGAGCCGGCCCGATAGTGTGCCGCCGGCGAAAAAGCCGCACATGGAGCGTGCAATGTCATCAGGCAATTCCCGGCGCAGGCAGGCCAATATCGCCTGGCTGTCCGCGTCCACCGTCTTCGTGACGATGGCTGCCACCGCCTACCGTTCCGGCGCGTTGCGCGCCGGCAACGGGATGCAGCCGCCATGGCAGGCCGTGGCCGGCTTCGTCCTGGTCGCGGTGGCGGTGGTGCGCTGGTATTTCCTCTCCTCGATGGATCCCGACGGCAGGGTGCCGTTGCGCCGGAGGCTCGCAGCGCTGCCACTGACCGGATGCCTGGCCGCCGCACTGTCCGCGCTGCTGGGCGCGAAGGCCGTGTACGTCGCCGCGATCTTCGGCATGGATGCGCGCAACGGCTGGCGCATCGCCGAGACGCTCCTGTTCGCGGCGCTGGCGATCGTCGCGTGGCGCCGTTGGAAGCGCCGCCGCTCCTGACGACTCACCCGTCGCGGTAGGGATCGGCGATGCCGAGCCCGGCGAGGATCTCGCGCTCGAGCCGCTCCATGCACTCGGCCTCGCGCTCGTCCTCGTGGTCCCAGCCGAGCAGGTGGAGGACGCCGTGAACGGTGAGGTGCGCGTAGTGGTCGTTGACCGCCTTGCCCTGTTCCTTCGCCTCGCGGGCGACGACCGGCGCGCAGATCACGAGGTCGCCGAGCAGCGGCATCTTCACGCCCTTGGGCAGCTTCACGCCCTCGGCCGCGTCGGCCGGGAAGCTGAGCACATTGGTGGCGTAGTCCTTGCCGCGGTAGTGGCGGTTGAGTGCGCGGCCCTCGCGCGCGTCCACCACGCGGATCGCGAGGTCGGCCTCGCGGATGCGCCCGGCGAGCGCGGCGGCGACCCACTTGCGGAAGCTGACGGCCGACGGCAGGCCCGCGCGCGGGAGCGCGTAGCCCACGGAGACGTCGAGCCGTACCGGGCCGCGGGTCACGACTGCAGCCCCACGCTGTCGCGCGCGTCGTAGGCGTTGACGATGCGCGCGACCAGCGGATGGCGCACGACGTCCTTCGCCTCGAAGAACGTGAAGCCGATGCCTTCGACGCCGCGCAGCACTTCCAGCGCGTCCTTCAGTCCCGACTT
>DASTWT010000182.1:0-2078 GCA_035765815.1 Luteimonas sp.
ACGAAGCCGTCTGCCTCTCCGTCGACGGCCACGATCCCTCTCCCGCGCTGCTGGCATCGCTGCCCGCGGCGCCGGGCCCGGTGATCCCGCTGTCGCAATGCCCCGCCGCGGACGTGCCGCGGCTTTCGATCACCGACTATCGCGTGCGCCCCGGCGCCGGCAACGGCGCCGGCAACGGCGCCGGCAGCATCAGCCTGGCGCGCACGCCCGAAGCGGGCGCGACGCCGACCGTCGAGACCTACGAGGTCAACCTCGCGCCGAAAGGCTGGCGCGTCGTCGAACTGCTCTGAGCGCGCGGCCGTTGCGGCCGCGCGCCCCCTTGCGTTGCCCGACCGCGATGCTCAGCGGCGGAACGGCGCCGGTTGCAGCTCGCTGCGGCTCAGGAAGCCGTCGCGGTTGTCGTCCAGCCACGCGAAGCGCTGCTGCAGCCGCGGCATCTTCTCCGAGGCCTCGGTCCGGCTCAGCTTGCCGTCGCGGTTGAGGTCGGCTTCGGCGAAGCGCTGGTCGAACTTCTGCTGCATCTTCGCCATGCGCTGCGGGCGCATGCGCTCGCCGTACGCGCGCAGCTCGGAACGGACGATGTAGCCGTCGCGGTTGGCGTCGATCGCGGCGAAGTTCTCTTCCAGGCGCCCGGTCACGCGGCCGTGGCCGTCGAGTTCGGTGCGCGCGATTCGGCCGTCGCCGTCCGCGTCGAGGCGGGCGATGCCCTGCATCCCGCGGCCGTGGCCGCGCATGCCGTGGCGCATGCGATGGTGCATGCCGTTGCGATGCATGCCGTCGTGGCGCATGCCGTCGTGGCGATGGCCCGCGTCCTGCGCGGCGGGCGTGGCGGTGGTGGACTGCGGGGTGTCCGCCTGCGCGAACGCGGCGGCGGACGCCGTGGCGGCGGCCACGGCCAGGGTCAACAGGGCGATGCGGTTCATGTCGGCTCCAGAAGGCGGCAAGGTCGCCGCCAGTGCCCGGATCAACGTCCCGGGCGGCGGCGGCGTTGACGCCGCGACGGGCGCGTTCAGCCCGCGGACAGCGCCGCGCGACGACGCGGCCCGCGCGGCGGGCGCTATCCTGCGCGCATGGGCGGCACCCCCGACAACGACGGCGAACGGCGCGAAGCCGGCCTGCGCGTCTTCCACACCGGCGAGCACGCGTGCGGCTACTGGCCGGAGCGGACCGCGCGCGACCTGGTGCTCGACCCGCGCGACGAGCGCCTGCCACGGCTGTATCCGCTCGCGCTGCGCTCGGGCTTCCGCCGTTCCGGCGACATCGTCTACCGGCCGCACTGCCGCGGCTGCCACGCGTGCGTGCCGGTGCGCATCGACGTCGAAGCGTTCGCGCCGGACCGCGGCCAGCGCCGCTGCCTGGCGCGCAACGCCGACGTCGTCGCGCGGATCGTGCCCGCCGAGCGCGACGAGGACCACCTCGCGCTGTACCGCCGCTACCTCGGCGCGCGCCATCGCGGCGGCGGCATGGACGACCACGGCGCGGTCGAGTTCGACCAGTTCCTCGTCGGCTCGTGGTCGCAGGGCCGCTTCCTCGAGCTGCGCGAGCGCGACACGCACCGGCTGCTCGCGGTGGCGGTGACCGACCTCGCCGGCGACGACGGGCTCTCGGCGGTGTACACGTTCTACGACCCGGACGAGTCGAAACGCAGCCTCGGCACGCTGGCGATCCTCCACCAGGTCGCCTGGGCGCGCCGCGACGGGCGCGCGTGGCTGTACCTGGGCTACTGGATCGAAGGCCACCGCAAGATGGACTACAAGCGGCGCTTCGCCGCGCTGGAAGCCTTCGACGGCCGCGAGTGGCGGCCGCCCGGCGAAGACGCTCCCCAGGCCTAGTCGCCCGGCTTCGGTTCCGGCTTGGGTTCCAGTTCCGCCTCGGGCATCGCGATGGGCGACGGCGCGATGCGCGGGCCGAAGCCGAAGCTGCCGTCGCTCTGGCTGGACACGATCATCCGCACCATCGAGCCCGGCACCATCAGTTCCAGCTGCACCGTCTTGCCCTCGGCGGTGACGCCCTGCAGGGTCATCTCGATCAGCGCGCCGCCGGTGTCGATCTCCTTGCAGACGATGTGCGGCCCGGCG
>DASTWT010000183.1:0-2707 GCA_035765815.1 Luteimonas sp.
TCATCACCTCGTTCGCGGTCAGCAACGCGATCGCGCTGCCGCTGACCGGCTTCCTCGCCCGCCGCTTCGGCGAGCGCAAGCTGTTCGTGTGGGCGACGCTGCTGTTCTCGCTCGCGTCGTTGCTGTGCGGCCTGGCCCACAGCATGGGGCTGCTGGTGCTGGCGCGCGCGTTCCAGGGCTTCGTCGCCGGGCCGATGTACCCGATCACCCAGGCGCTGCTGATTTCGATCTGGCCGGCGAACAAGCGCGGCCAGGCGCTGGCGCTGCTGGCGATGGTGACGGTCGTCGCGCCGATCGCGGGGCCGATCCTCGGCGGCTGGATCACCGACAACTACAGCTGGGAATGGATCTTCTTCATCAACATCCCCATCGGCATCTTCGCCAGCTTCGTCGTGCGCAACCAGCTCGCCGGGCGCGCGGAGCGCCTGGACAGGCCGAAGATGGATTACGTCGGCCTCGCCACGCTGGTCCTCGGCGTGGGCGCGCTGCAGATCGTGCTCGACCTCGGCAACGACGAGGACTGGTTCAACTCGATGAAGATCGTCGTGCTCTCGATCATCGCCGCGGTGTCGCTGGTGGTGTTCCTGGTCTGGGAGCTCACCGACCGCGACCCGATCGTCGACCTGCGCCTGTTCCGGCACCGCAACTTCACCAGCGGCACGATCGCGATGGTGGTTTCCTACGCCGCGTTCTTCAGCGTCGGCATCCTGGTGCCGCTGTGGCTGCAGCGCAACCTCGGCTACACGCCGATGTGGGCGGGCTTCGCGACCGCGCCGATCGGGTTCCTGCCGATCCTGCTGACGCCGTTCGTGGGCAAGTACGCCGGCCGCTTCGACCTGCGGCTGGTCGCGAGCCTGGCGTTCGTCGCGCTGTCGGCGACGAGCTTCATGCGCGCCGGCTTCAACCTCGACGTCGACTTCCACCACGTGGCCGAGGTGCAGCTGCTGCAGGGCCTGGGCGTCGCGCTGTTCTTCATGCCGATGCTGCAGATCCTGCTGTCGGACCTGGCGCCGAGCGAAATCGCGGCCGGTTCCGGCCTGGCGACCTTCGTGCGCACGCTCGGCGGCAGCTTCGCCGCGTCGATCACGATCTGGGCCTGGAACCAGCGCACCACGATCCACCACGCGCGCCTGACCGAGCACATCCCGGCCACCGACACGGCCATGCAGCACATGGTGGCCGCGGTCGGCCAGGGCGATCCGCAGCGCGGCGCGCTGCTGCTCAACCAGATGATCTCGCAGCAGGCCACGCAGATCGGCTTCAACGAGATCTTCCACTTCCTCGGGTGGATGTTCCTCGCCGTGATCGTGTTCGTCTGGATGGCGAAGCCGCCGTTCGGCGGCAAGGCCGCCGCGCCGCCGGGCGCCGGCGGCCACTGATCCGGCCGATCGCCGGGAATCGCGATGCAGGCGAGGCGCGCTCCGGCGCGCCTCGCTGCGTCAGGGCGTGCCGAAATGCCCCAGCGGCGCGCCCGCGAGCAGGTGCATGTGCAACTGGTAGACGGTCTGGCCGCCGTCGCCGTTGCAGTTCATCACCAGCCGGTAGCCACGCTCGGCGAAGCCCTCGCGCTTCGCGTAGGCCGCGGCGGCGAGCGCCAGCTTGCCGACCAGCGCCGCCTGCGACGGCTGCAGGTCGTTGAGCGTCGGGATGTCGACCGCCTTCGGGACGAACAGCACGTGCACCGGCGCCTGCGGCGCGATGTCGCGGAACGCGATGACGTCGTCGTCCTCGTAGACGATGTCCGCCGGGATCTCGCGCCGCACGATCTTGTGGAAAATCGTCTCGCCCATCTCCGCCCCTCCCTACGGCATTTCCGCGCGGCTGCCGAACGCGTGCGACAGCGTGCCGCGATCCACGTACTCGAGTTCGCCGCCGAGCGGCAGCCCGTGCGCGAGCCGGCTCGGCCGCACGCCGTGCTGGCGCGCGAGCTGCGCAAGGTAGTGCGCGGTCGCTTCGCCTTCCACGGTCGGGTTGGTGGCGATGATGAGTTCCTGCACGCCGCCCTCGGCCAGGCGCGCGGACAGCCGGTCGAGGCCGAGCTCGCGCGGACCGATGCCGTCGAGCGGGCTCAGGCGGCCCTGCAGGACGAAGTACAGGCCGCGGTAACCCGTCGCCTGTTCGATCGCGAGCCGGTCGGCGGGCGACTCGACCGCGCACAGCAGGTGCGCGTCGCGCGCGTTGCTGGCGCAGGTCGCGCAGAGCTCGGCTTCGCTGAAGTCGCGGCAGCGTGCGCAATGGCCCACGCGCTCGACCGCGGACGCGAGCGCCTCGGCGAGCTGGCGGCCGCCCTCGCGCTCCCGCTCCAGCACGTGGTAGGCCATGCGCTGCGCCGATTTCGGGCCGACGCCGGGCAGCACGCGCAGGGCCTCGATCAGCCGTTCGAGCAGGGGTTCGGACATCGCGGCTCGGCGGGGCGCGTCAGAACGGGAGCTTCATGCCCGGCGGCAGCGGCATGCCGGCGGTCGCGGCGCCCATCTTTTCCTGCGACGCGGCGTTGACCTTGTTCACCGCGTCGTTGAACGCGGCGGCGACGAGGTCTTCCAGCATCTCCAGGTCCGCGGCGGCGCTCGGGTCGATGCGCAGCCTGCGGCATTCCATGCGGCCGCTGAGGGTGACGGCGACGAGGCCGCCGCCGGCGTTCCCGGTCACTTCCAGCTGCGCGAGCTCTTCCTGCGCGCGCTGCATGTTCTCCTGCATCTTCTGCGCC
>DASTWT010000184.1:0-5035 GCA_035765815.1 Luteimonas sp.
CGCTGCGGTGGGTTGCCGCGCATGCCGCCGTCGCCGCCGGCCCGCGGCCAGTTGCGCCACAGCCAGGTGCCGGCGATCGCCAGCAGCGGCGCGTCGGCCGCCCACAGCCACTGGTAGCCGTGCACCAGCTCCAGCGCCAGGTGCAGCAGCGCCAGCGGCCAGAACGCGGCGAGCACCCACAGCGGCCGCCATGGCCGGTAGCCCGGCACCATGTTGCCGGCGAAGAAGGGGAACATGCGATGCGCGACGGTGAAGTACACCGGCAGCAGCAGCCCGAAGCTGCCGATCTTGATCGACGCGAACACCAGGCGTGCATCGCCGGTGTGCAGGAAGATCGCGTAGGCGAGGAAGCCGGCGAAGCCGAGCAGGATGGCGCCGCCGCAGGACACCGCGTGCCAGGTCTTGCCGCCGTCGCGCCACAGCCAGCGCAGCAGGAAGAACAGCCCCGTCGCCCAGCCGGCGAGCGTCAGCACGGCGCCTGCGTGCAGCAGCGGCGCCGGACCGAACGCGCCGGCCAGCGTCAGCAGCTGCCCGCCGAACAGCCCGATGCCGACGGCCCCGTACTGGCGTGGGCGCAGTTCGTCCAGCCCCATCCAGCGCGGGAACACCGTGAGCAGGAAGCCGAACATGAAGGGCGCGAGCACCTGGTACTGCATGACGATCGCGTGGATCCAGCCGCCGTAGACCGCTGGCTGGCGCAACCCGAACAGGTGCCAGCGCATGTCGGCGAGCCACAGCGTCCACCACGCCATCGCGAGCAGGACGTTGCCGGCGCCGACCGCGAACAGCAGGCGGTGCGGCGCGCGCGCGAGGAAGCGGGGCGAGGGCAGGGCATCCATCGCGTCAGCCGCTGCAGCCGCCGCAGCACACCGACGGCAGCTGCCGCAGGCGCGCGGCATCCGCGGGCAGCCCGGCCTGCGCGAGGCAGGCCAGCAACTCCGCGCGGGTCAGCACCGTCGCCACGCGCACGGTGCAACCGTCGGTGTCCAGGTCCACCAGCGCGGCCGGATCCAGGTCGAGGACGGCGCGGTCCAGCGCCGCGATGTCGGGCGCCGGCACGGGCGAGCGGAAGGCGAATTCGGCCATGGCCTACTCCTTGTCCTCCAGCCGCCGCGGCGCGATCCACAGCCGCAGCACGAACCAGCACAGCGCGAGCGCGCCGACGCTGAAGATGGTGTCGCCGGGCACGCGCATCCACACCAGCATGTCCACGATCGGCTTGTTCATGAAGTCGGCCGAGCGCGCGTACCAGTAGCCGTGCTCGATCGCCGCCAGCAGCTGCATCGTGCCCAGCGGCAGCAGGGTGAGCAGCGCCATCAAGGCCAGGCCGATGTTGAGGCACCAGAACGCGACCTTGAGCGCGGCGCCGTTCCACTGCAGGTGCCCGCGCAGGCCGCGCATGCAGAACAGCACCAGCGCGATGCCGAGCATGCCGTACACGCCGAACAGCGCGGTGTGCCCGTGCAGCGGGGTCAGGTTCAGTCCCTGCATGTAGTACAGCGACAGCGGCGGGTTGATCAGGAAGCCGAACAGGCCCGCGCCGACGAGGTTCCAGAACGAGACCGCGATGAAGAACAGGATCGGCCAGCGGTAGCGTTCCATCCACGGCGTGGCCTGGCCGAGCTTCCAGGTGTGGTAGGCCTCGAAGCCGATGTAGGCCAGTGGCACCACTTCCAGCGCGCTGAAGCTCGCGCCCAGCGCCACCACCGCGGTCGGCGTGCCGACGAAGTAGAGGTGGTGCAGGGTGCCGAGCACGCCGCCGGCCATGAACACGATGGTCGCGAACAGCACCGTCGCCGCCGCGGTCGACGTGCGGATCAGGCCGAGGCGGGTGAAGATCAGCGCCATCACCGCGGTCGCGAACACTTCGAAGAAACCCTCGACCCACAGGTGCACCAGCCACCAGCGCCAGTACTCGACCTCGGAGATGTGGGTGTGCTCGTTCCACATCAGCGCCGAGCCGAAGAACAGCCCGATGCACACGGTGGACAGGAACAGCAGCCCGACGATCGAGCGCGTCGGCGACTTCGGCCCGCGCAGCACCGGCCACAGCGCGCGGCCCACCAGGGTCAGCCACAGCATCAGCCCGATGAACAGGAACCATTGCCAGAACCGGCCCATGTCAGCGTATTCCCAGCCCTGGTGCCCGAACCAGAAGTTCACCGGCCCGATGCCGAGCTTCTGCATCACCGCCAGCCACTGGCCCGCGAACGAACCGACCACGATCAGCAGCAGGCACGCGAACAGGAAGTTCACGCCCAGCCGCTGGAACTTCGGCTCGTGCCCCGACAGCGCCGGCCCGATGTACAGCCCAGTGCCCAGCCATGCCACCGCGATCCACAGCACCGCCAGCTGCGTGTGCCAGGTGCGCGTGATCGAGTAGGGCAGCACGTTCGCCAGCGGATAGCCGTACGCGTCCTGGCCTTCGACCTGGTAGTGCGCGGTGATGGCGCCGAGCAGGATCTGCACGACGAACAGCGCGAGCACCACCCAGAAATACTTCGCGGTCGCGCGCATCGAGGGCGTGAGCTGCAGCGACGCGAACGGATCGCGCTTCGGCAGCTCGATCGGCGCCTCGCCGCGGCCGTGCGCCACCGCGTGGTGCCAGCCGAGCACGGCGATGCCGGCGATCAGGAACAGCACGCTGAAGGCCGACCACACCCACAGCGCCGGCGGCGGCGTGTTGCCGATCAGCGGTTCGGCCGGCCAGTTGTTGGTGTAGGTGACGCGCGCCGGCTCCACGCCAGGCTGCGAAGGCGCGAGCACGCCGCCGTCGCCGGCCGGGCGCTCCGTGCCGGCCGCCCACGCCGTCCACCAGAAGAACGCGCTGAGCGCGCGGCGGTGGCCGGCGTCGGGCACCGTGCCTTCCTTCATGGCATAGGCCTGGCGCAGGTCGGCCGTGGCGGGATCGTTGCCGAACAGGCTTTCGTAGTGCGCGGCCACGTTCGAGATCGCAGCCAGGCGGTCGCGGCTGATCGTGATCGTGCCGGTCGCCGGGTCGTAGGTGTTGCGGCGCATTTCCCCGCGCAGGCGCCCGCGCAGCGCGCCCTGCTGCTCGGGCGGCAGGAGGTCGTAGCGCGCCATGCTGTCGTCCTGGCGCGCCCACAGGTCGAGCAGCTGCACGGCCTCGCGGTGCAGCCAGTCCGCGCTCCAGTCCGGCGCGACGTAGGCGCCGTGGCCCCAGATCGAGCCGAGCTGCATGCCGCCCATCGATTGCCAGACCTCGCGGCCTTCCTCGATGTCGGCGCGGGTGAAGACCACGGTTCCGTCGTCGGAGACGACCTGTTCAGGGATCGGCGGGGCGGCGCGGAAGATCTCGCTTCCGGCCCACAGCAGCACGCCGAAGGACACGGCGAGCAGGGTGGCAAGGACGATCCAGAGCTTGCGGGTGCTTTCCATGGGCTTCTCCCGGGAGTGGCGGCATGGTGCCGGCCGATGCCCGCCGCGACCATGACCCAGGTCAAGCCGCCGCGGTTACGCCGATTGCAGGATCGCGCCGGCGATGTCTTCCAGGCGCGCGCGGCCGGTGAGCTCGATCTCGCGCCGCTCGACCTGGATCAGGCCTTCGTCGTTGAAGCGCTTGAGCACGCGGCTCACCGTCTCCGGCGCCAGCCGCAGGTAGTTGGCGATGTCGGTGCGCGACATCGTGAGCTGGAAGCGCTCGGCGGAGAAGCCGCGCGCGGCCAGGCGCCGCGACAGCCGCACCAGGAACGCGGCCATGCGCTCGTCGGCCGACCAGTCGCCGGCCAGCATCGAGGCGGTGCCGATGTCGCGGCTGAGCATCTGGAACAGCGTCTGCTGCAGCCGCGGCAGGCGCGTGGCCAGGACCGAGATCTTCGGGAACGAGAACCGGCACAGCGTGACCGTGTCCAGCGCGACCGCGTTGCAGGGGAAGCGGTCGGCGGCGATCGCGTTGAGGCCGATCACCTCGCCGGGCAGGTGGAAGCCGAGCACGTGCTCGCGCCCGTCGCGGTCGACGGTGTAGGTCTTGACCGTGCCCGCCCGGACCGCCGCGATCGCTTCGAACGGGTCGCCCTCGCGGAACACGTGGTCGCCCGCGTGCAGCGGGCCGATGTGCTCGACCAGCATGTGCAGGTCGCGCAGCTGGCTCTTGTCCATGCCCTGCGACAGGCAGGCCTGCGAGAACGCGCAGGTCGAGCAGAACGTGAAGGCGTCGCCGTCGTCGGCGACGATGCTGCGGTCGACGCGGGGGAATTCGGCGGTGCTCACGCCCGGCGCTCCGGAAGGCGGGGTCGGGTCAGATCGCGCGGGAGAACCTGGGCGCGGCGTCGGTGGCCTGGTTCAAACCAGTCTGAGGCGCGAGGTATCGGTCGAAGCACATCGCGATATTACGCAACAACAGGCGTCCCTGCGTAGTCGCCACGATGCGGTCCGGGCCGATCCGGACCAGGCCGTCGGCCTCCAGCGGCGCCAGCTGCGCCAGCGCGGCGGCGAAGTAGGCGGGGAAATCCACCGCATGGCGCCGTTCCAGCGCCCGGACCGGGATTTCCCCCTGGCACATCAGGTGCTGGATCAGGTCCGCGCGCAGCACGTCGTCCTCGTCCAGGCGCAGCCCGCGGAACACCGGCAGCCGGCCGTCGTCCAGCGCGACCTGCCAGCTGGGCAGGTCGCGCGGGTTCTGGCTGAAGCTGTCGCCGACGTGGCTGATCGCGCTGACCCCGAGCCCGACCAGGTCGGTCTCCGCGTGGGTCGTGTAGCCCATGAAGTTGCGGTGCAGGGTGCCGCGCTCCTGCGCCTGCGCGAGGTCGTCGTCGGGCAGCGCGAAATGGTCCATGCCGATGTAGACGTAGCCGGCGTCCGTCAGCCGGTCGATCGCCAGCTGCAACAGCGACAGCTTGGTCGCCGCGTCGGGCAGCTGCGCGGCGTCGATCTGCCGTTGCGCCTTGAACATCGCCGGCAGGTGCGCGTAGCTGTAGACCGCCAGCCGGTCAGGGCGCATGTCGACGACCGTGTCGAGCGTGCGCGCGAAGCCTTCCGGCGATTGCTTCGGCAACCCGTAGATCAGGTCGATGTT
>DASTWT010000185.1:0-12083 GCA_035765815.1 Luteimonas sp.
GTGGTCGTCGGCAACGCGCTGTCGCGCGGCAACCCCGCGGTCGAGCAGGTGCTCGACGACGGCCGCCCGTACACGTCCGGCGCGCAGTGGCTGAGCGAACGCGTGTTGCCGGGGCGCGACACGCTCGCCGTCGCCGGCACCCACGGCAAGACCACCACGACGACGCTGCTCGCGTACCTGCTGCGGGCGGCCGGGCGCGATCCCGGCTTCCTCATCGGCGGCGTCGCCGGCGACTTCGGCGTGTCGGCGCGCGTCGGCGGCGGCCGCGAGTTCGTGGTCGAGGCCGACGAGTACGACACCGCGTTCTTCGACAAGCGCTCGAAGTTCGTGCATTACCGGCCGCTGGTGGCGATCCTCAACAACCTCGAGTACGACCACGCCGACATCTTCCCCGACGTGGCCGCGATCCAGCGCCAGTTCCACCACCTCGTGCGCACGGTGCCCCGGCGCGGCCGGCTGGTGGTGAACGGCGAGGATCCGCGCCTGGCGGAAGTGCTGGCGATGGGCTGCTGGACGCCGGTGGAGACCTTCGGGCTCGACCCGGCGCAGGCCGTCGGCGGGCACGCGTTCGACTGGACGGCGCGGATGATCGCGGCCGACGGCAGCGCGTTCGCGGTGCTGCACGGCGGGCGCGAGGTCGGCGAGCTGCGCTGGCCGCTGCTCGGCCGCCACAACGTCATGAACGCGCTGGCCGCGATCGCGGCCGCGCACGCGGTCGGCGCCGACGTCGCGGCGGCGCTTCCGGCATTCGCGCGCTTCGGCGGCGTGCGCCGGCGCATGGAACTGGTCGGCGAGCACGACGGCATCGCGGTGTACGACGACTTCGCCCACCACCCGACGGCGATCGCGACCACGCTCGCCGGGCTGCGCGCACGCGTCGGCGATGCGCGGATCGTGGTGGCGATGGAGCCGCGCAGCAACTCGATGCGCCTCGGCGCCCACGCCGATGCCCTCGCGCCCTCGCTCGACCTCGCCGACGCGGTGGTGTTCCTGGCGCGTCCCGAGCTCGCCTGGGACGCCGGCAAGGTCGTCGCCGCGCTGCGCGGCGAAGGCCACGCCGTGGCCGATGCCGACACCCTGGTCGCCACCCTGCTCGCGACCGCGCGCGCCGGCGACCACGTCGTGTTCATGTCCAACGGCGGCTTCGACGCCGCGCCGCGCCGCTTCCTCGCCGCCCTCGAAGCGCGGAATTAGCCACGGATAGGCGATCGGAACGTGGAGTCGCTGGGATTGTTCCCGCTGCATGCGGTACTGCTGCCTGGCGCCGCGCTGGACCTGCGCGTGTTCGAGGCGCGCTACCTCGACCTGGTGCGCGATTGCGGCCGCAGCGGCCGCGGCTTCGGCGTGTGCATGATCGTGGACGGCGAGGAAGCCGGCGCCGCGGCGACGCCCGCGGCCTGGGGCACGGAAGCGCGGGTGGAGGACTTCGGCAGCGAACCAGGCGGCGTGCTGACGCTGCGCGTGCGCGGCCACCGCCGCTTCCGGGTGAAGCGCACGCGGGTGCGCGACAACGGGCTGGTCGTCGGCGAGATCGAATGGCGCGACCCCGACGGCGACGACGAACTGCGCCCCGAGCATGCCCTGCTTGGAACGCTGCTGCAGAAGATCCTGGAGCAGGCCGGCGGCGAGCACGCGAATGCCGGGCCCGCGCAGCTTGGCGACGCGGCATGGGTGGGCTGGCGCCTGGCCGAGCTGCTGCCGCTGTCGCTGGTGCAGCGCCAGGCGCTGCTGCAGGAGGACGACCCGCACGAGCGCCTGCAGCGCCTCACCGAGTGGGTGGAGACGCTGGCCTAGCGCCCGCGCCCGCCGCGCCGCGCGGCCGCGCGCGCATCCACCCGCAAGACCGGAATGCCCTCGCGCTCGCCGGTTCGCACGGGGAAGGCGGACAGCGCGTCCCGCACCGCCGCGCCCGCGGCGCCGCCGTCCGCCATCGGTTGCCACAGCCCGGCCGCGTCCAGCACGCGCGTGTAGTGCATCGCCTGTGCGCTGCCGAGCCAGAGCGGCGAACCGTCGCCGAGCGTCGCCGGCGCGCGCCAGAGGTGCAGGACCTGCGCGTCGGCATCGCCGGGCCCGCGCCGGCGCATCAGCAGCGTTTCGGCCGCCGCGTCGAGCGTCGCGGGCAGCACGGCCTGCGCCGCCGGCGGACGATCGTCGTCGAGCAGGCCGAGCACGTCCAGCCAGTCCGCCTGCCGCTGCTCGCGCCAGCCGTGCGCGGCGAGCGCCGCGCGCACGCGTTCGAGCGGTCCGGCGACCTGCAGGTCGAGCGGCCAGCGCCGCCCGCTGCTGCGCTCGTTGCGGCGCGCCGGCAGCGCGCGCCAGCCGTCGCCGTCCCACCACGCCGCAGCGGCGATCGTCCGCGCCGGCGCCGGCGCTTCGAAGCGCGCCAGCAGCGGCGCCGCGGCGCGGTCGGCATGCCACGCGCCCGCCGTCGCCAGCACGCCGTAGAACGCGAGCGCGAGCGGCCGCATGTCGAGCGGTCGCGACACGTGGCTGCGATACGCGATGCCGAGCGCCAGCAGCCAGGAGATCCCGAGCAGCGCGCCGCCGATGATGTCGCTGAGCCAGTGCGCGCCGAGGTACAGGCGCGCGAACCCGATCGTCGAGACCAGCGCGCCGCCGACCACGTACGGCCACACCCGCCGCCGGCCCGGCAGGGCGCGCGCGACCAGCACCGCGAAGAACCCGAGCGCGATCGTCGCCATCGTCACCGCGATCGACGGGAAGCCGAACCCGGGTGGCGCGCCCGGCGGCCGCGGCATGTCGATCCACGCGTCGAGCCCGGCGGTCAGCGCCAGGCCGAAGCACAGCGCCGCGAGCCAATGCCCGGCCGCGATCCAGCGCCGTCGCCACAGCAGCCAGGCGAGCACCGCGCCGCAGGCCGGCAGCAGCACCTGCGCATCGCCGAGCGTGGCGAGGGACGCCATCAGCCGGTCCGCGAGCGGATTGCGCAGCGTCGCCATCGCCGAATACACCGTCTGGTCGATCAGCAGCGGCCCGCCGTGCCCCAGCACCGCCGCCAGCAGCGCGAACCAGGCCCAGCCGATGGCGAGCAGGCAGGCGGCGAGCAACGCGAGCGGCGCGGATTCCGGCCGGTTCGGATCGACCAGCGCCTGCGCGTAGCGCCCCATGCGCGGATGCGCGCTGGACCAACGCAGCGCGCGCGCCAGCAGCGCGTCCGCGTGGTGGGCGAACCAGCGCCACGCGTACAGCACCACCGCCCAGGCCAGCGCGAGTACCGCGAGCAGCGCCAGCAGCGCGAGCGCGAGCCGGTCGGCGACCGCGGCCACCGCGTCGTAGGACGCGCCGAATATCCAGCCCGGCGCGAGGAACGCCGCGGCCCAGGTCACCGCCGCGAACACGCTCGGCGGCAGGTAGCGCTTCGCCGGTACCCCCAGCATGCCCGCGACCGCCGGCACGAAGGGCCGCACCGCGCCGACGTAGCGCGCGATCACGATGCCCTTGTTGCCGTGGCGGCGGAACAGCGCCTCGCCCCGGTGCAGCAGCTGCGGATAGCGCCGGAACGGCCAGTGCTCGCGCATCGACGGGCCCCAGCGCCGGCCGATCCAGTAGCTGAGACCGTCGCCGAGCAGCGCGCCGAGCGCGGCGGCGGCCAGCGCATACGGCCCGGACACGTGGCCCAGGCCCACCAGCACGCCGACGGCGAACAGCAGTGGCAGGGCGGGCACGACGATGCCGACCACCGCGAGCGCATCGCAGAACGCCACGAGGAACACGAGCCCGCCCGCCGCGACGGGGTGCGCGCCGATCCAGGACACCATGCCGTCGAGCCACGCACCCGTCATCGCCGGATTATGCTTGGCCGAACCGAGGAGCAACAAATGGCGAACCTGTCCGGCAAGACCCTGTTCATCACCGGCGCCTCCCGCGGCATCGGCCGCGCGATCGCGCTGCGCGCCGCGCGCGACGGCGCCAACATCGCGATCGCGGCGAAGTCGGACGTGCCGAACCCGAAGTTGCCGGGCACCATCCACACCGTCGCCGCCGAAGTCGAGGCCGCCGGCGGCCGCGCGCTGGCCCTGCGCTGCGACATCCGCGACGAAGACTCGGTGGGCGCCGCGGTCGCCGCCACCGTCGACGCGTTCGGCGGCATCGACGCCCTGGTCAACAACGCCAGCGCGATCTGGCTGCGCGGCGCGCTGGACACGCCGATGAAGCGCTTCGACCTGATGCAGCAGGTCAACGCGCGCGGCAGCTTCCTCTGCGCGCAGGCCTGCCTGCCGCACCTGCTGCAGGCGCCGGACCCGCACATCCTCACGCTCGCGCCGCCGCCGTCGCTGGACCCGAAGTGGTGGGGCCCGCACACCGGCTACACGCTGGCGAAGATGGGCATGAGCTTCGTCACCCTGGGCCTGGCCGCGGAATTCGGCCGCCAGGGCGTGGCGATCAACGCGCTGTGGCCGCGCACCGTCATCGCCACCGACGCGATCAACATGATCCCCGGCGTCGACGGCGCCAACTGCCGCAAGCCGGACATCGTCGCGGACGCGGCGCACGCGATCCTCGTCCGGCCGGCCCGCGGCTTCTCGGGCAGGTTCCTCATCGACGAGGACGTGCTGCGCGAGGCCGGCGTCACCGATTTCGACGCCTACGCCGTGGAGCCGGGCGCGCCGCTGCTGCCCGACCTGTTCCTCGACTGAACGCACTGGACCGCTGATGCGCTACCTGCACACCATGGTCCGCGTCCGCGACCTCGAGGCGTCGCTGCGGTTCTACTGCGACGGCCTCGGCCTGCGCGAGACCCGGCGCAAGGAGAATCCCGCCGGCCGCTACACGCTGGTGTTCCTGGCGGCGGACGAGACGCCCGACGCGGAAATCGAACTCACCTGGAACTGGCCCGCGGACGACGGCGGCATCGAGGACTACGGCAGCGCCCGCAACTTCGGCCACCTCGCGTTCCGCGTCGAGGACATCTTCGCGACGTGCGCGCGCCTACAGGCGATGGGCGTGGCGATCAACCGGCCGCCGCGCGACGGGCACATGGCGTTCGTGCGCTCGCCCGACCTGGTTTCGATCGAGCTGCTGCAGGCGGGCGATCCGCTGCCGCCGCGCGAACCCTGGGCGTCGATGCCGAACACCGGTACCTGGTAGCCGCCCGTGGCGCCGGGTGCGCGCATGCAGCGCGCCGCCGCCGGATGCTCAGGCCAGGCCGTCCAGCGCCTGCGCCCAGTCCGCGACGAGATCGTCGGGATGCTCCAGCCCCACCGACACGCGCAGCAGGTCCTGCGGCGACACAGGCTTCGGTCCCTCCACGGAAGCGCGATGCTCGACCAGCGATTCGCAGCCGCCCAGCGAGGTCGCGTTCGTGAACAGCTGCAGCTTGCCCGCGGCCGCCAGCGCGGCGTCGCGCCCGCCGCGCAGCTGCACGCTCAGCATCGCGCCGAAGTCCCTCATCTGCGCCTTCGCCACGGCGTGGCCCGGGTGCGACGGCAGCCCCGGCCAGTTCACCCGCGCGACCGCCGGATGCGTCGCGAGGAACTCCGCCAGCGCGCGCGCGTTCGCGCAGTGCATCGCCATGCGCGCAGCGAGCGAGCGGCAGCCGCGCAGCAGCAGCCACGCGCTGAACGGCGACAGCACGCCGCCGGTGATGTGGCGGCGATGGCGCACCGCCTCGAACAGTGCGTCCTGCCGCGCGAACACCAGCGCGCCGCCGAGCACGTCGCTGTGCCCGCCGAAATACTTGGTCGTCGAATGCATCACGACGTCCGCGCCGAGCGCCAGCGGGCGCTGCAGCGCCGGCGTTGCGAAGGTGTTGTCGCAGGCCAGCAGCGCGCCGTGTGCGCGGGCGATGCGCGCGAGCGCCGCGAGGTCGCTGATCTTCAACAGGGGATTCGAAGGCGTCTCCGCCCAGACGAGCCCGACCGGCTTCGTGCAGGCGGCTTCCACCGCCGCGGGGTCGGTCATGTCGACGAATTCCGCGTGCACCCCGCGCTGCGGCAGGAATTCGGTGGCGAGGTAGCGCAGTCCGCTGTAGCAGTCGTCCGGCAAGAGGATGCGCGCACCCGGCGGCAACGTCTCGAGCAAGCCGGCGATCGCGGCCATGCCCGACGCGTAGGCGAGCGCCGCGGCGCCGCCCTCGAGCGCCGCGAGCGCCGTTTCCAGCCGGTCCTGGGTCGGATTGCCCTCGCGCTGGTATTCGTAGCCCGCGATCCGCTCCGCCGCCGGTCCGTGCCGGAACGTCGTCGAGAGGTGGATCGGCGGCGCCACCGCGCCGGTTTCGGCGTCGGTGCCGGCGCCGGCGTGCACGGCCAGGGTTTCGAATCGCATCGTCATCGTTCGTCCTCGAGGAGGCCGTGCCCGCGCAGCGCGGCGCGCAGCGACGGCAGGTCGCGGTGGTGGTGGGCGTGCAGGCCGGCGCGGCGGGCGCCGTCGGCGTTTTCCGCCTTGTCGTCGATGAACAGCACCTCACCCGGCGCGACGCCGAGCGACGCCGCGCAAGCCAGGAAGATCGCCGGGTCGGGTTTCGCCAGCCGGAACTGCGCCGAGCAGAACACGCGCCCTTCGAACAGCGGGAACAGCGCCGGGCAGATCCGTGGCAGGTGGTCGCGCAGCAGCAGGTTGTTGTTGGTCAGGATCGCGACCGTCGCCCTCGCGGCGAGCGCGGTCGCCAGCGCGAGCACGCCGGCGTCGGCGGACATCGCCGCGCAGCGCGCGTCCACGCAATCGTCGAGGGTCACCGGGCGCCCGAGCCGGGCCGCCAACTCCGCCACTTGTCCGTCCGCGTCGTACAGCCCGCGGTCCGCGTCGTGCTCCAGCCCGGATTCGAACAGCGCGCGCGACACCTCGGCCTCGCTCGCGCCGGAACGCTGCGCCAGCACCGCCATCCGCGGCGCATGCGCGTAGTGCGCCAGCACGCCGTCCAGGTCGAACAGGACGACGGCCGGCGTCGCGCTCACGCCTTCGCGATCCGGAAGGCTTCGCGCGCGGCCGCGACGGTCGCGTCCAGCTCCGCTTCGCCGTGCGCCGACGACATGAACGCCGCCTCGAACGCCGACGGCGCGAGGTACACGCCGCGCTCGAGCATCGCGTGGAAGAAGCGGTTGAATGCCGCCGTATCGCAGGCCAGCGCCTGCGCATAGGTGTCCACCCGTTCGCCGCTGAAGAACAGGCCGAACATGCCGCCGACGCGGTTGGTCGTGAACGGCACGCCCGCATCGCGCGCAGCCGCTTCGAGCCCGTCGCACAGCGCATTCGTCTTCGCCTCGAGCGACGCGTGGAATCCGGGCGCCTGCACCAGCCCGAGCATCGCCAGGCCCGCCGCCATCGCAACCGGGTTGCCGCTCAGCGTACCCGCCTGGTAGACCGGCCCGGCCGGCGACACCTGCTCCATGAGTTCGCGTCGCCCGCCATACGCGCCCACCGGCATGCCGCCGCCGATCACCTTGCCGAAGGTGACGAGATCGGCGGCCACGCCATAGCGCTCCTGGGCGCCGCCGAGCGCGACCCGGAAGCCGGTCATCACTTCGTCGAAGATGAGCAGTGCGCCGTGCTTCGTGCACAGCACGCGCAAGTGCCGCAGGTAGCCTTCGCGCGGCGGCAGGCAATTCGCGTTGCCGACCACTGGTTCGACGATCAGGCCGGCGATGTCGCCGCCGCATTCGTCGAACAACGCCGTGGCGGCGTCGAAATCGTTGTAGGGCAGGGTGAGCGTGAGGTCCGCGAGCGCCTTCGGCACGCCCGGCGAGGTCGGCACGCCGAACGTCAGCGCGCCGCTGCCGGCCTTCACCAGGAAGCTGTCGCCGTGCCCGTGGTAGCAGCCCTCGAACTTGACGATGCGCGCGCGCCCGGTCGCGCCGCGCGCGAGCCGGATCGCCGACAGCGTCGCCTCGGTGCCCGAGTTCACCATGCGCACCATTTCGCAGGTCGGCACGATCCGCGCGATGGTCTCGGCCATCGTCACTTCCAGCGGGTTCGGCACGCCGAAGCTGAGCCCGTCGCGCGCGGTCGCGACCACCGCCTCCAGCACCGCCGGATGGTTGTGTCCCGCAATCATCGGGCCCCAGGAACCGACGTAGTCGATGTAGCGGTTGCCGTCGACGTCGAACAGGAACGGACCCTCCGCGCGCTGCGCGAAGAACGGCTCGCCGCCGACCGAGCGGAACGCGCGCACCGGCGAGTTCACGCCGCCGGGCATCAACGCGCGTGCGCGGGAGAAGAGGGCGCGGGAACGGTTGTCGTCCATCGGAATCCTTCAGAAGAGCGCCTGCAGCGCGCGCGCGGCGCCGGCGGGGTCGGGCGCGTCGAACACGCCGGCGACCACGGCGACCAGGTCCGCGCCGGCGTCGATCGCGATACGCGCATTGTCCGGCGTTATCCCGCCGATCGCCACCAGCGGCAGGCCGAACGCGGCCGCCTCGCGGAACAGCCCGGGGGCTGCGCGCCGCGCGTTCGGCTTGGTCGCCGACGGAAACAGCGCACCGAAGGCGAGATAGCCGGCGCCGGCGTCGGCGGCGGCCCGGGCGCGGGCCGGATCGTCGTAGCAGGAAGCGCCGACGATCGCATCGGCGCCGAGCAGCGCGCGCGCGGCCGCGATGGAGCCGTCCTCCCCGCCCAGGTGCACGCCCGCCGCGCCGATCGCCGCGGCAAGCGCGGGATCGTCGTTGACGATGAGCGGGACGCCCGCCGCCGCGCACAGCGCCTGCAATTCCGGCGCCTGCTCGCGGCGCAACGCCGCGGCGGCGGACTTGTTGCGGTACTGCAGCCACGTCGCGTGCGCCAGCAGCGGCGACACGCGCGCCAGCAGGCGCCCGGTATCCGGCTCGTCGGGGGTGACCAGGTAGAGGCCGCGCGGCCGGCCCGTGCGTCCCGTTGCTGCGACTGGCATGCGCGCGCCTGCGTGTGGGGCAAGCCGGCATTATCGGCCCGTGGCGCCGGATTTCCGGCTTCCGGCGCGCCGCCGGCGGTGGGACAATGGCGGGCCCCCCGCTTCTCCCGCAGAGAATGGCCGAAGACACCGCCACCACCGTCGCCTACCGCACCTGGATGTGCGTGGTCTGTGGCTTCGTCTACGACGAGGCGGCAGGCCTGCCGGAAGAGGGCATCGCGCCCGGGACCCGCTGGGAGGACGTGCCGGACACGTGGACCTGCCCGGATTGCGGCGTCACCAAGGACGACTTCGAGATGATGCCGCTGTAGGCTCTACGTCAGTGCGGTATCGCCGACGCGGCCCCCAGGTCCACCAGTCGCTCGCGCAGCGAGCCGGCATCCGCCGCGCGCGGGTACAGCTGCAGGTAACGCCCCAGGTCGGCGCGTGCGCCGTGCCGGTGGCCCAGCCTGGCGTAGCCGAGGCCGCGGTCGCGCAGCGCTTCCGCGTTGTCCGGCGACAGGCGCAGGATCCGGTCCGCGCAACGCACGGCCCGCTCCCAGTCCTCGCGGTCGGAATACGCGCCGTGCAGGTTGCGCAGCATGCGCATCAGCATCGCGCGATGCGACGCTGGATGCAGGATCTGGTAGAGCGCTTCGTCGTCCGGCGTTTCGCCGCCGAGGTGCGGGCGCGCCCGCTCGCGCAATTCCTGCTCGTCGAGCGGGCGCCCGCGATTGAACGGGTCCATCACCAGCACGCCGTCGTCCACCGGCAGGCGCACGAGGAAATGGCCCGGGAAGGACACCCCGTCGAGCGGCAGGCCGAGCCGCCGCGCGACTTCCATCTGCACCACCGCGAGCGAGATCGGGTTGCCGAGCCGGCGCTCGAAGACTTCGTTGAGGTAGCTGTTGCGGGGGTCGTAGTACTCGTCGTGGTTGCCGGTGTAGCCCAGTTCTTCGAACAGATGGCGGTTGATCGCCGCCATTTTCAGCGGCAGCGGCTCGATCGCCTCCACCTGCGCGCGCAGCTCGTCGGCGTGCGCCTGCGCGGTCGCGTGGTATTGCGCGGGATCGAGCCCGGGATATTCGTCGCGCGCGATCAGCAGCGCGACGTCGAGCAGCGGCAGGCCGTCGTCGTCGCGATCCGCGAGCGCGTTCCAGTCGGGAAGTTCGATGCCTTGCCGCATGGGGCGAGCCTGCTACGACGGAAGCGCGCGCGCAAGCATGCCGCTCAGCGCGGCACCGCGATCCCGGGGCCGAACGACATCACGGCGCCGTCGGCGAGCCCCAGCCGGGCCGCTTCGCCGGCATTCAGCTCGAGCACGTAGCGCGCGGGCGCGTCGCTCGGATAGGGCGGGCAACGGTCGCCCAGCGTGCACGGCGGCACGTCGCGCTTCTGCGACACGAGCTTGCGCGCGTTGTCGAAATACAGGATGTCCAGCGGGATCCGCGTGTTCTTCATCCAGTACGACTGCGGGCCTTCTTCCTCGTGGATGAACAGCATTCCGTGGTCGGCCGCGAGCTGGTCGCGGAACATCAGGCCACGCGCCCGCTCCTCCTCGTCGTCGGCGACCTCCACGGAATAGCGGTGGCCGCCGAGCTCCACCCAGCTCCCGCCGCTCGCGCAGCCGCCCAGCGCGAGCAGGAGGACGGAAAACAGGGGGCGTGCGAGCGCGCTGGAACGGGTCATCGGGAGGCTCCTGGAAGGGTTCCGGCGACCTTCCCCGACCGCCCAGCCGACGTCAAGATGCCGGACCCCCTTCCCAAACCTCCGGGGCCCGTGCACAATGCGCGCCCTGCCGAGGTGGCGGGGCCCTGAACCGGGCTCCACCGGCCTCCGGAGAGCGAAAAAATCCCTCACGGGGTGTTGACGTTCCCGAAAAGGCATGTATCATGTGCGGCTCCCTCGGGCACTTCGGTGGCGAGGACGGAACGAGGCGCTGAGGCCTGTTCCGAAGATCTTTGACAGTGTGCGCAGGTGACTTGTGCGGGCGTCTGGCGGGTGGCTAATCGTCCACTTGCAGACGTTCGTAACAGAGCAACAAGTCAATTCAAAATGCAGTAATGCATGCGAGTGATTCTGGAGCTCGGGACGACGACTGCACTCAAGCTATTGACGAAGCCTTCGGGCAGAGTCGCAAACTTAAGTGAAGAGTTTGATCCTGGCTCAGAGTGAACGCTGGCGGCAGGCCTAACACATGCAAGTCGAACGGCAGCACAGGGAGCTTGCTCCTGGGTGGCGAGTGGCGGACGGGTGAGGAATACATGGGAATCTGCCCAATCGTGGGGGATAACGTAGGGAAACTTACGCTAATACCGCATACGACCTACGGGTGAAAGCGGCGGACCGCAAGGCGTCGCGCGATTGGATGAGCCCATGTCGGATTAGCTAGTTGGCGGGGTAAAGGCCCACCAAGGCGACGATCCGTAGCTGGTCTGAGAGGATGATCAGCCACACTGGAACTGAGACACGGTCCAGACTCCTACGGGAGGCAGCAGTGGGGAATATTGGACAATGGGCGCAAGCCTGATCCAGCCATGCCGCGTGAGTGAAGAAGGCCCTCGGGTTGTAAAGCTCTTTTGTCCGGAAAGAAAAGCTTTCGGTTAATACCCGGAAGTCCTGACGGTACCGGAAGAATAAGCACCGGCTAACTTCGTGCCAGCAGCCGCGGTAATACGAAGGGTGCAAGCGTTACTCGGAATTACTGGGCGTAAAGCGTGCGTAGGTGGTTCGTTAAGTCTGATGTGAAAGCCCTGGGCTCAACCTGGGAATTGCATTGGATACTGGCGGGCTAGAGTGCGGTAGAGGATGGCGGAATTCCCGGTGTAGCAGTGAAATGCGTAGAGATCGGGAGGAACATCCGTGGCGAAGGCGGCCATCTGGACCAGCACTGACACTGAGGCACGAAAGCGTGGGGAGCAAACAGGATTAGATACCCTGGTAGTCCACGCCCTAAACGATGCGAACTGGATGTTGGGTGCAACTAGGCACTCAGTATCGAAGCTAACGCGTTAAGTTCGCCGCCTGGGGAGTACGGTCGCAAGACTGAAACTCAAAGGAATTGACGGGGGCCCGCACAAGCGGTGGAGTATGTGGTTTAATTCGATGCAACGCGCAGAACCTTACCTGGCCTTGACATCCACGGAACTTTCCAGAGATGGATTGGTGCCTTCGGGAACCGTGAGACAGGTGCTGCATGGCTGTCGTCAGCTCGTGTCGTGAGATGTTGGGTTAAGTCCCGCAACGAGCGCAACCCTTGTCC
>DASTWT010000186.1:0-4436 GCA_035765815.1 Luteimonas sp.
CTCAACGACACGCAGTCGGGCGTGCTCGACATCGTGTTCAAGCTCGCCGACGACCGCGGCCTGCTGCTGCTCGACCTGGAGGACCTGCGTGCGCTGCTGAACCTCGTCGCCGACGAGCGCAAGGACGTGTCCACGCAGTACGGCCTGGTCAGCGCGCAATCGGTCGCGGCGATCCAGCGCAGCCTGCTGCGGCTGGAACAGGACGACGGCGCGCACTTCTTCGGCGAGCCGGCCCTCGAACTCGCCGACCTGATGCGCACCACCACCGACGGCCGCGGCGTGGTCGGCATCCTCGCCGCGGACAAGCTGGTGCTGAAGCCGCGGCTGTATTCCACGTTCCTGCTGTGGCTGCTGTCGGAGCTGTTCGAGCAGCTGCCGGAAGTCGGCGACCTCGACAAGCCGAAGCTGGTGTTCGTGTTCGACGAGGCGCACCTGCTGTTCGACGACGCGCCGCCCGCGCTGCGCCAGCGCGTCGAACAGGTGGTGCGGCTGATCCGCTCCAAGGGCGTGGGCGTGTATTTCTGCTCGCAGTTCCCCGACGACGTGCCCGGCGAGATCCTCGGCCAGCTCGGCAACCGCGTGCAGCACGCGCTGCGCGCGTTCACGCCGCGCGACCAGAAGGCGGTGAGGACGGCCGCCGAGACCTTCGTGCCGAACCCGCCGCTGGACGTGGCCGCGGCGATCGGCCAGCTCGGCGTCGGCGAGGCGCTGTGCTCGATGCTGTCCGACCCCGCCGGCGGCGGGCACGCCGTTCCGGCGCCGGTCGAGCGCACCCTGGTCGCGCCGCCGCGCTGCCGCATGGGCGCGATCACCGACGCCGAACGCGCACAGGCGCGCGCGGGCAGCCCGGTCGGCGCGAAATACGACAAGGCGGTCGACCGCGATTCGGCCGCCGAGATGCTCGCCCGCAAGGCAACGGCCGCGGGCGCGCGCATCGATGCCCCGACGGCGAGTAGCGAACGCCTGCCGGGCCGCGGCGACGACCGCAGCGCCGCCGGATCCGGCGCCGACGGCGGCGGAGGTTTCGGCCAGGCGATCAAGGACGCCCTGTTCGGTACCCGCCGCCGCCAGGGCATGGTCGAGACCATGGCCAAGCAGGCCGCGCGCACCGTCGGCAGCCAGGTGGGGCGGCAGATCCTGCGCGGCGTGCTGGGCGGCATGCTCGGCAACCGGCGCTGACGTCCACCACGGCCGATACGATCCGATCCGATCCGGCATCACTCCAGGAGAACACGACGATGGAACGCAACACGCTGCGCACGCACGCCACCGCCTTCGCCTTCGCCCTGCTGGCCTGCGCCTGTTCGCGCGGGCCCGCCACCCCGGACACGGCGCAGGCGCCCGCACCGGCCGCGCCGGCGGCAGCCGCGCCGGTCGCGGCGACGGAGAGTGCCGCGGCCACGACGATGGCCCAGCCCGGCGTGCAACCCGCCGACGCCGGCGCCGATGCGCGCGCGTTCTCCGGCACCTATTCCGGCACCCTGCCCTGCGCCGATTGCCCGGGCATCGACGAGACGCTCGTGCTGTCGGGCGACGGCACGTTCGTGCAGACCGACACGTATCGCGAGCGCCCCGGCGCCGCCAACGTCGTACAGGGCAACTGGTCGCTGGAAAGCGACGGCAGGCGCGTCCGCCTCGATCCCGGCAGCAAGGACGCAGCCGACCGCCTCTACGAAGTCGACGGCCGTGGCCTGCGCCTGCTCGACGACGAAGGCAAGCCGATCGACGGCAAGTCGATCGACGGCAAGCCGATCGACAGCCGGCTGCCGTACCGCCTGGACCGCGACGCCTGACGCGATGGGCCGCTGGCGCCCGCCCGCCGCGCAGTCGACCGCGCTGGTGACGCCGCAGGGGCACGCGCGGCTGAAGGCCGAGCTCGACGAACTCTGGCGCGTGCGCCGCCCCGAGGTGGTGCGCGCGCTGGCGGCGGCTGCCGCCGAAGGCGACCGTTCCGAGAACGCCGAGTACACCTACCGCAAGAAGCAGCTCGGCGAGATCGACCGGCGCGTGCGCTACCTCGGCAAGCGCCTGGAGGCCCTGCGCGTGGTGGACACCGTGCCGGCGGACCGCGAGGCGGTGTACTTCGGCGCGGTGGTCGAGGTCGAGCGCCTGGACACCGGCGAGGTCGCGCGCTACCGCATCGTCGGCCCGGACGAGACCGACGCCGCGCTCGGCCACATCAGCATCGATTCGCCGCTGGCGCGGGCGATGCTGAAGAAGCGGCTGGACGACGAATTCGAGGCCGAACTGCCCGCCGGTCCCGCGCGGTTCGCGATCGTGGCCGTGGACTACGACGCCGGCGCCTGATCCTCGAGGTCGATGTCGGGCACGCCGTTGGCGCGCAGGTCGCGGGGCGCACAGTCCCGGGCCTCCTTCGCCAGCGCCTCGTAGCGGTTCTGGAAGTCGATCAGGTCCGCTTCCTCGAGTTCTTCCAGGTCCAGCAGCTTGTTGTGCGCGCCCTCGGTGGCGCGGATCAGCTCGTCGAGCTTGATCTGCAGCGCCGCGGTGTCGCGGTTCTGGGTGGCCTGGATCAGGAACACCATCAGGAACGTGATGATGGTCGTGCCGGTGTTGATCACCAGCTGCCAGGTGTTGCTGAACTTGAACAGCGGCCCGGTGACCGCCCACAGGAGCACCACGCCCGCCGCGAGCGCGAAGCACAGCGGCCGCCCCGTGAACCGCGACGCCGCCTTGGTGATGCGGGTGAACCAGCCGAGCCTGCGCATGCCGCCTCCGGGCGTTCCTCTCAGATGCCGGCGTACCAGTCGTACTTGCGGTCTTCCCAGAAGCCGCCCTTGCCGCCGTCGATGCCAGCGTAGCTGTCGACGATGCGGATGGCGTGAACGTACTTGGCGTGCTTGTAGCCTAGCTTGCGCTCGATCCGCATCCGCACCGGCGCGCCGTTGGCCACCGTGAGCGGTGCGTCGTTGAGGCGGTGCGCGGCGATGGTCTGCGGGTGGTACGCGTCCTCGAGGTCGATGCTCTCGTAGTAGCGCGAACCGTTGCCGGCCAGGTCGTCCATGCACTCGAACACGGCATAGCGCGCGCCCGGCCGCAGCCCCGCCAGGTCCAGCAGGTGCGCAAGCGGGACGCCCTGCCACTTGCCGATCACGCTCCAGCCCTCGACGCAGTCGTGGCGCGTGACCTGGGTGCGTTGCGGCAGCCCGCGCAGCGCTTCCAGCGAGAACTCCAGCGGCCGCTGCACCAGCCCGTCGATGCGCAACCGGGAGCCGGCGAAGCCCTGCGCCCTGAGCGCGAGGTATTCGGGTGTGCGCGGGTCGACCGAGCCGTTCGCGCGGAAGGTGGGCGAAATGAGCTTCTCGGGGAACTCGGCGGCGAGGCGGTCGCCGGTGAGCGCGCGCTGCACGTGCATCGACAGCGGCTCGGCCGCGCCGAGCACCGCGACCGTCCGCGGCTTGCGCGACAGCGCGTCGCAGCCCGCCAGCAGGCCCGCGCCCGCGCCTGCGGCGAGCCCGCGCAGCAGCCGGCGCCTCGCGACCATGACTTCAGCCATCGCCCGTTTCCTCCGCCTTCGCCCGCTGCGCGCCCGTGGGCCAGCGCACGCGGAACCGCCCGCTCAGCATCGATCGCAGGTGGTTCACCGGCCCGGCGTACACGACCATCAGCACGTGCACCAGGAAGAACAGCACGAACAGCGCCATCGCCGCGAAGTGCAGCGAGCGCGCCGACTGCCGCCCGTCGATGAGCTGCAGCCATCCGCCGAGCAGGCTGTCCATCTGCGGCGACATCGACAGCCCGGTCAGGATCGCCAGCGGCGCGAGCACGAACACGACGCCGAGGTAGGCGAGCTTCTGCAGCGGGTTGTAGCGCAGCGCTTCCGCGCCGACGGGATGGCGGAAGCGCAGGTGGTCGGCGATCGAGCGGCCGATGCCGCGCCAGTCCGCGCGCCGCATCGCCAGGTCGTCGCGCAGGTGCCGGCTGGCCAGCGACCAGGCGAGGTAGCACGCGCCGTTGATCGCCCACAGCCAGGCGAAGAAGAAGTGCCAGCGCCGTCCCATCGCCAGCGAGCGATAGCCGGGGATCGTCATCCAGCCGGGGATGCCGTCGCGGAAGGCCAGCAGCGGATGGCCGAAGTCGGAGACCGGGCCCCAGTAGAGGGCGGGATGCGCGTTGAGGACCTGGAGGCCGCTGCCGACGAGCACCAGCAGGCACAGGGCGTTGATCCAGTGCATCCAGCGCAGCGGGGCCCGGTGCCGCAGCACCGTGCGCCATTCGAAGTCCCGGCCGTCCCCGCCCGTCGCCATCCCCCGATCCTACCCCGACTCCGAGGTGGTCGCTTCGGGGCTGGGCGGCCGAGCGTGCGTCGCCGTCGGAGCTGGGCGCCGGAAGCGTGCGTCGCCTTCGGGGCTGGGCTCCGGAAGCGTGCGGTCAGGTCCGGGGGACGCCGCAAGTACGTCCTTGTAGGCTCCGTGGCG
>DASTWT010000187.1:0-5326 GCA_035765815.1 Luteimonas sp.
GCGAGGTACACCTTGCGCGCGCCGGCTTCGCGGGCCAGCTGCACGATCTGCTTCGAGGTCGTGCCGCGCACGATCGAATCGTCCACCAGCAGCACCACCCGGTCCTTGAACTCGAGCGGGATGGTGTTGAGCTTGCGGCGCACCGACTTCGCGCGCTCGCCCTGCCCCGGCATGATGAAGGTACGGCCGACGTAGCGGTTCTTGACGAAGCCCTCGCGGTACTTCACCCCGAGCAGGTTGGCGATTTCCATCGCCGAATCGCGCGAGGTGTCGGGGATCGGGATGACGACGTCGATGTCGTGGTCCGGGCGCAGGCGCTGGATCTTCTCGCCGAGCTTCACGCCCATGCGCATCCGCGCCTTGTGCACCGAGATGTCGTCCATCATCGAGTCCGGGCGCGCGAAATACACGAATTCGAAGATGCAGGGGGTGTGCCGCTGCGGCTCGGCGCAGCGCCGCGCGTGCAATTCGCCGCGCGCGGTGATGACGACCGCTTCGCCCGGGGCGACGTCGCGCAGGCGCTCGAAGCCGAGGATGTCCAGCGCCACCGATTCGGACGCGACGGCGTATTCGTCGCCGCCCGCGCCCTTGCGCACGCCGAGCACCAGCGGCCGGATCCCGTGCGGATCGCGGAACGCCACCAGGCCGAGGCCGAGCACCGCCGTGACCACCGCGTAGCCGCCGGTCGCGCGGCGGTTGACGCCCTCGACCGCGCGGAACGCGGCTTCCGGCGTCAGCGCCTTCTGCGTGTCCAGCTCGTGCGCGAACACGTTGAGCAGCACTTCCGAGTCCGACTCGGTGTTGACGTTGCGGCGATCCTGCTCGAAGACCTCGCGCCGCAGCGCGTCGGTGTTCACCAGGTTGCCGTTGTGCGCGAGCGCGATGCCGTACGGCGAATTCACGTAGAACGGCTGTGCCTCGTCGGTGCCTTCGGAGCCGGCCGTCGGATAGCGGCAATGCCCGATCCCGACGCGGCCTTCGAGCAGGCGCATCGCCTTCGCGTCGAACACGTCGCGGACCAGGCCGTTGCCCTTGTGCACGCGCAGATGCGCGCCGTCGGCGGTGGCGATGCCCGCGGCGTCCTGGCCACGGTGCTGCAGCACGGTCAGGCCGTCGTAGAGCTGGGCCGCGACGTCCTGGTTGGCGACGATGCCGATGATGCCGCACATGGCGAAGACTCCGTGGGCCCGTCAGGCGCCCGGTTGCGGCAACGCCAGCGCGTCGCCGGGAACGATTGGATTGGTCCGCGAAGGCCCGAAATCAACCCGCCGCGCCGCCCACGGCGGCAGGAAGCCGCGCAGGAGCTGTGCGCCGGGCAGCAGTACCGGCACCACCTGCGAGTCGCGCCAGCCGGGCTCGCGCGGCATCGTCGTGAAGCCCATCAGCAGCACCAGCAGGCACGCGACGAAGCCGCCGCGCACCGCGCCGAGCGCGAGCCCGAGCACGCGGTCGACGCCGGACAGGCCCACCGCCTTCACCAGTTTGCGCACCAGCCAGCCGACGATGCCGACCACCAGCAACACGCACAGGAAGCTCAGCCCGTAGCCCGCGAACAGCTGGCCCGCGCTCGGCGTACCGTGCCCGCCGGCCAGCAGCAGCGCGATGCGCGCGCCGAAGTGGAACGACGCCCAGCCCGCGAGCAGCCAGGCCAGCAGCGACACGACCACGCCGACGAAGCCGCGCATCAGCCCGAACAGCATCGAGAGCCCGATCACCGCCAGCAGCACGAGGTCGGTGGCGGTCATCGCGGCCTCAGGGATGCGGACGGACCGCGCCCGCGATGCCGAGTTTCGCCTGCGCCTGCGCCTGCAGGCGCTCGGCTTCGGCGCGCGTCGCGACCGGACCGAGGCGCACGCGGCTCAGCGTGCCCTTGTCGGTCGAGACCGCTTCGACGAAGGCGCTGAAGCCCGCTGCGCGCGCGCGATCGCGCAGCGCGTTGGCGTCGGCGGGCTTGCTGAAGGCGGCGAGCTGCACCGCGAAACCGGTGTCCGCGGCTGCAGGCGCGGGGGGCGCCGCCGCCGGTTTCGCGGGCGCGGGCGCCGTCGCAGCGGCCGTCTTCGCCGGCGCAGGCGCGGTCGCGCCCGCGGGCTTCGGCGCTTCGACCGGCGCCGCCGCCGCGGGCGCGGCGTCCACGACCGGGGAAGCGACGGCGGCCGTCGGCGCGTCGAGCACGACCACCTGCAGGCTGCCGCGGCCGCCGGCCTGGCTGGCGCGCAGGCGCGCGGATTCGGCGTCGGGCCGGGTCGCGAACGGCCCGATGCGCACGCGCTGCACGGCCTGGCCGCTGGCGTTGGTGGCGGCCTCGCGGTAACCCGGGAGGTGCGAGGCACGCAGCGACGCGACCGCGGCGTCGGCCAGCTGCGCGTTCGGGAAGTCGCCGAAGTCGACCGCGTAGTCGCCGGCCGCGCTCGCGGCGGGATACATGTCGGCGTTGTCGACCGGCAGCGGCTGGGCCGCGTCCGGGGCACCGGTGGCTGCGGCATCGGGCGCCTGCATGCCGAGCGCGCCACCCGCCGGCGTGGCACCGGGCTCGACCAGCGGCAGTTCCTGCGTATCGAAATCGCCCTTCGGCGCATCCGGGACCGACAGCGGCACGCTCGACGCGCCACTGTCCGGCGCGGGGCCCTGCACCAGCATCGGCAGGAAGATCACGGCCAGCGCCACCAGGACGCCAGCGCCCACGAGGCGCTGTTTCAGTGCGGGTTCCATCGGCGCTCGCAGCTTGCGGAGGGCGCCGAATTATACCGCCAGCGCCTGAATCGCCGCCGCCGCGGTGTGGAACGAACCGAACACCAGGATCCGGTCGCCCGGCGCGGCAGCGGCCAGCGCCGCGGCCAGTGCGTCCCGGACCGTCGCGTGGCGTGCGCCGCCCGCCGCCGGCGTGCCCGCCAGCCGCGCCGCGAACGCGTCCACGCCGAGCCCGCGCGGGCCGGCGTCCTCGAGCCCGGCGAGGTGCCAGGCATCCACCGTGCCGCCGAGCGCGGTGGCGACGCCGGCGGCGTCCTTGTCGCCGAGCGCGGCGAACACGGCCAGGGTGCGCCCTGCGGCCTGTTCGCGCCGCAGCCAGCGCGCCAGTTCGCGCGCCGCCTGCGGGTTGTGGCCGACGTCGACGAGCACCGCGACGCCGCCGCGGTCGAAGCGCTGCAGCCGCCCGGCCACTTGCGCCTGCGCGACGCCGCGGCCGATCGCCTCCTCCGCCAGCGGCACGCGCAGCGCGCGCAGGGCGGCGATCGCGGTCGCCGCGTTGCGCAGCTGCACCGGCGCGGCGAGCGCGGGCAGCGGCAGTTCGTAACGCCGCCCCACTTCGCGCCATTCCCAGCGCGCTTCGTCGCCGGGGCCACCGTCCAGCGGCCCGAAGAAGAAGTCGCAGTTGGCGCGCACCGCCGAAGCGCCGATCGCGTACGCGTGCCGCAGCACGCTCGCCGGCGGATCGTCGTCGCCCAGCACCAGCGGCTTCCACGGCCGCGCGATGCCCGCCTTCTCGAAGCCGATCGCCTCGCGATCGGCGCCGAGCCAGTCGACGTGGTCGATGTCGACCGTGGTGATCACCGACACGTCCGCATCGACGATGTTCACCGCGTCCAGGCGCCCGCCGAGGCCGACCTCCAGCACCGCGAGATCGAGCCGCTCGCGCGCGAACAGCCACAGCGCGCACAGCGTGCCGTACTCGAAATAGGTCAGCGGCACGTCGCCGCGCGCGGCCTCCACCGCCTCGAAGCCGGCGACCAGCGCCTCGTCGCCGGCGTCGCGGCCGTCGATCCGCACGCGCTCGTTGTACGCGACCAGGTGCGGCGAGGTGTAGGCGCCGGTGCGCCAGCCCGCGGCCCGCGCGATCGCCTCGATGAACGCGACCGTCGAGCCCTTGCCGTTGGTGCCGCCGACCACGATCACGCGCTTCGCGGGCCGCGCCAGCCGCATGCGTTGCGCGACCTCGCGCACCCGGTCGAGGCCGAGCGCGATCGCGCGCGGGTGCTGGCGCTCGATCCGCTCGAGCCATTGCGGCAGGTTCATCGGCCCTACAGCGCGCGGTGGACGGCTTCGCCGAACAGCGCGGTGTGGTGCGCGCAGTCGTTCAGCCGGACCAGCTCGAAGCGGTCCGGCGACGGCCCTTCCAGCAGGTTCAGCGTGGTCGGCGCCTGGCGGAAGCTCCACAGCCGCGGCAGCGGCAGGCCGAGCACCCGGCACAGCAGCACGCGGTTCACCGCGTCGTGGGCGACGACCAGCAGCGTGTCGCCGTCGCCGAGGCCTTCGCAGGCGCGTTCCAGCGCGGGCCAGGCGCGATCGAGCACGTGCTGCAGCGATTCGCCGCCGGGCATCAGCACTTCGTGCGGCGCCTCGCGCCAGGCGCGGGCGCGGTCCGGGTCGCGCGCGCGGATCTCGGCGGCGAGCAGGCCTTCCCACTCGCCGTGCGCGATCTCCATCAGCCCCGGGTCGGTCGCGAGCATCGGCGCCCGCGCCCCGCCGAGCGCGAGTTCCGCGGTGCGGCGCGCGCGCGCCAGCGGCGACGCGACGGCGCGATCGATGCGCACCCCGCGCAGGCGCTCGCCGAGCGCGCGCGCCTGCGCCTCGCCGGTCGCCGAGAGCGCGATGTCCTCCTGGCCCTGGTAGCGGCCTTCCGCGTTCCAGGGCGTCTCGCCGTGGCGCGCCAGCAGCAGGCGCATCAGGGCGACTCCAGGGAAAGCACGCCGGCGATGCCGCGCAGCGCGACCAGCTGCGCTTCCGGCACCGGGCGGTCGACGGTGATGGCCGCGAGCGCTTCGCCGTCGCCGCGCGCGCCGAGCGAGAAGTTGACGATGTTGATCCCGGCCGCGCCGAGGTGCGAACCGACCAGGCCGATGATCCCGGGACGGTCCGCGTTGCGCATGAGCAGCAGGTGCGCGCCCGGATCGAAGTCGAGCTCGACGCCGTCCAGGCGCACCACGCGCGGGCCGCGATGCAGCGTCGCCTCGAGCTCGCGCGCATGGCCCGCTTCGTCCTCGATGCGCAGGCGCAGCAGGCGGTCGAAGCCGTCGCCGTCGCCGCCGACGGTTTCCGCGACCACGAGGCCGCGCGCCGCGGCTTCCTGCAGCGCGTTGACCGGCGTCACCCGCGTCGACGCGCCGCCGAGCAGCGCCGCGACCAGCAGGCGCGTGAGCGGCCGCGGATCCAGCGCGTCCACGCGCCCGGCATACGTGAGGTGCAGCTTCACCGGCGCCGGCACCATGCGCGCCGCGAGCCGGCCGAGCGCCGACATCAGCGGCATCCACGGCCCGACTTCGCGCGCGGCCTCGGCGCTGAGCGGCGGCAGGTTGACGCAGCCGGCGACCGCGCCGGTGTCGAAGTAGTC
>DASTWT010000188.1:0-11458 GCA_035765815.1 Luteimonas sp.
ACGGTCGGCGGCTCGCGCCGCGGCAGCAGCGCGTCGAGGATGCGGTCCTCCGCACGCTCTTCGGCCTGGGTGCGCACGCGCGCCTTGGCCTGCTCGCGGTACAGCTTGACCGCGGTGTCGGCGAGGTCGCGGA
The DNA here is from genome assembly GCA_035765815.1 of Luteimonas sp. Classification (GTDB taxonomy): domain Bacteria; phylum Pseudomonadota; class Gammaproteobacteria; order Xanthomonadales; family Xanthomonadaceae; genus Cognatiluteimonas. The sequence goes on from DASTWT010000188.1 coordinate 134, forward strand.
TGATCTGCTCGACGTCCTTGCCCACGTAACCGACCTCGGTGAAGCGCGTCGCCTCGACCTTCACGAACGGCGCGTTGGCGAGCGTGGCCAGGCGCCGCGCGATCTCGGTCTTGCCGACGCCGGTCGGGCCGATCATCAGGATGTTCTTCGGCATCACCTCGTCGCGCAGGCCCGGATCGAGCTGCATGCGCCGCCAGCGGTTGCGCAGCGCGATCGCGACCGCGCGCTTGGCCGACTGCTGGCCGACGATGTGCTTGTCGAGCTCCTGCACGATCTCGCGCGGGGTCATGGTGGCCGATGTGTGCTCGGTGGTCATTCGCATCGCTCAGAGCTCCTCGACCACGATGTTGCGGTTGGTGTAGATGCAGATGTCGCCGGCGATCTCCAGCGCCTGCACGGCGATGGCGCGCGCGTCGAGCGTGGTGTGCTGCGCCAGCGCGCGGGCCGCCGACAACGCGTAGGGACCGCCGGAACCGATCGCGACCAGGCCGTCCTCGGGCTCGATCACGTCGCCGGTGCCGGACACCACCAGCGAGGTCTCCGCGTCGGCGACGACGAGCAGGGCCTCGAGCTTCCCGAAGCGGCGCTCGGTGCGCCAGTCCTTGGCCAGTTCCACCGCGGCGCGGGTGAGCTGGCCGTGCTTCTCGAGTTTCGCCTCGAACAACTCGAACAGCGTGAAGGCGTCCGCGGCGGCGCCGGCGAAGCCGGCCAGCACCTGGCCGTCGCGGCCGAGCCGGCGGACCTTGCGGGCGTTGGATTTCATCACCGTGTTGCCGAGCGTCACCTGGCCGTCGCCGGCGACGACGACGCGGCCGTTGCGACGCACCGAGACGATGGTGGTGGCGTGGAATACCGTGGGGTTCTGGCTGGGGTCCATGGGCGCTCCCGGGGTCCGAACCCCCGACTTGGGGCCGCCCGGCATCCGCTTCAAGCAAAAAAGGGGACGGAGGTAGTTAATTTCGGGACAGGGCCGGCCGGCCCGGACGTCGCCAGGCGACCGTGCGCCCGAGGCGTTGCTCCGCCTCGCACTGGAATCGCTCGTCGCCGAGCGCGCGCTCCTGGGCGAGGTGCCGGCGGATGGCTGCAAGATCGTCCGCGGCGATCCCCTCCCGCAACCATTGCTTCCACACGTGGCCGCGCGCTCTGGCATCCGCCCCGAGCGCCAGGAACAGCGGATGGGGGACGAGCCATGGGTCGCGACACGCGCCCAGATGCATGTGCACGCTGGACCAGCGGTAGTCCGCTGGCGCCGCAACCATCGCGGCGCGGACGGGGTTGAGCTCGATGTACCGCATCACGGTCAGCAGATACCGGTCGTCTCCGACGAGGCAGGACTTGAACCTCCCCTGCCACAAGCCTCCGGTGCGCCCGTGCCTGAGGTTGAACTGCTGTGCGTAGGACTGCCCGACGTTGCGCATCGCGCTCGAAATCGCACCCGCCACGGGCGCGGCGAGCAACAGGTGGACGTGGTTCCCCATGAGCACGAAGGCGTGCGTAGCCACGCCATACCGGTTGCATGCTTGCCACAGCAGTTTCCTGTAGCAGCGCCGATCGCGGTCGTCATGGAAGATCGCGCACCGGTTCACCCCGCGCTGGGTGACGTGCAAGGGCACGCCCGGGATTTCCAGGCGGGGAATGCGAGGCACCATGGGGTCGGCTTCCGGACCTTGGGGAGTCCAGTTCCGCGCAAAGTCCCGATCCCTGCCAGCGGGACGCGCCGATCCGTGGCGTAGGAAAAGCCGGATTGCCCTGTCCCGGAATTAACTACCTCCGTCCCCTTTTTTGCGTTTGGCGCGGGGGTGGGCGGCGTCGTAGACCTTGGCCAGGTGCTGGTAGTCGAGGTGCGTGTAGATCTGGGTGGTGGAGATGTCGGCATGGCCGAGCAGCTCCTGCACGCCGCGCAGGTCGCCGGAGGATTCGAGCACGTGGCTGGCGAAGCTGTGCCGCAACAGGTGCGGGTGCACGCGCTTGAACAGCCCTTGCCGCTGCGCGAGCTGGCGCAGGCGCAGCTGCACCGCACGCGGCGTGATGGGGCCGTTGCGGCCGGGGAAGATCGGCGCGTCGTCGCGCGCGCCGGTGTCGGCGCGCCACGCGGCGAGCGCATTGCGCGCGTGCGAGCCCACCGGCACCGTTCGTTGCTTGCTGCCCTTGCCGAGCACCGTCACCAGGCCTTCGGCGAGATCCAGGTCGCGCCAGCGCAGCGCGCACAGTTCCGACAGGCGCAGCCCCGACGAATAGAACAGCTCGAGCAGCGCGCGGTCGCGCAGGCCCAGCGGCGCGTCGGTCGGTACCTCGACCAGCACCTGCGCCTCGTCGGGATCGAGCACCTGCGGCAGCTTGCGCGGCGCCTTCGGCGCGCGGATCGCGGCGGCGGGGCTGGCGGCGACGCGGCCGTGCTTCAGCAGCCAGGCGTAGAAGCTGCGCACCGCGGACAGGCGGCGCTGCAGGCTCTTGGGCGACAGGCCGCGGCGATGCTCGGCGGCGACGAAGGCGCGGATGTCCTCGGCGCCGAGCGCCAACGCATCGCGCGCCTGCGCCTCGCACCAGGCGGCGAGTGCGTCGAGGTCGCGGCGGTAGGCATCGAGCGTATGCGTCGAGACGTTGCGCTCGACGCGCAGGTGCTCGAGGTAGCGGCCGATGTCGCCGCTCGCGGCGGCACTCGCAGGCCCGGCGGCGCGCGGAGCCATGCGCGCGCCCCTAGGACTCCGGCTGGAAACGCTGCAGTGCGACGGTGAGCGCCTCCCCCATCATGCGCAGGAACAGGGTGCCCATGCCCGGGTAGAACCGGTTCGGGTCGCGGCTGCCGACCGCGACCACGCCGAGCGCCGGCGCGCCACCCGCACCGACCAGCGGCAGCAACGCGCTCGACTGCACTTCGTCGACCCGCTCGCCGTACAGCACCGCGTTCTTCTCCGGCTGCAGCCGGCCGCACAGCGGCTCGCCGTCGCCCAGGCAGTCCTTGAACGGCGCCAGCCGCGCATCGCCGCGCGCGATCACCTGCAGCCAGTCCACGTCGTCCAGGCCGGCGACGTCGTCGAACAGCACGACCTGCACCAGGTCGCCCTGGAAATCCTCGCGCAGCGACGCGACCATCGCACGCAGCGTCGCGGACGCGCTGTCCTGGCGCAGCAGCGCCAGCGTCAGCTGGTGCGTGCGCACGGCCAGGCGCTCGTTCTCCTGGGCGTTGGCGAACAGCTCGTGCAGACGGCGGGTGAGCTCGCGGTTCTTGTCGCGCAGCACTTCGAGCTGGTAGCTCGCCAGCGATGCGGCGGGACCTTCCTCGCGCGGCACGACCATGCTCACCGCGAGATCGGGGAACTGCTGCAGGAACTTCGGGTGCCTGCGCAGGAAGGCGGCGACTTCGTGCGCGCCCAGCTTCTCGGTCATGCGCCTGCCTCGATCATGCTATGTCCCCCAGGTCGAATTCGCCCTCGTACACGAACGCGGCGGGCCCGGCCATTGTGATCGGCGCGGCGTCGTCGCGCCAGCCGATGCGCAGCGTGCCGCCGGGCAGCGCGACGTCGACCTCGCGGTCGACCAGGCCGCGGCGCATCATCACCGCCGCCGCCGCGCACGCGCCGCTGCCGCAGGCGAGCGTCTCGCCGGCGCCGCGCTCGTACACGCGCAGGCGGATGCGGCCGCGCGACTCGACCTGGGCGAAGCCGACGTTCACCGACTCCGGGAAGGCGCCGCTGCGCTGCAGCGCCGGCCCGAGCGTGCCGACAGGCGCGGTCGCGACATCGTCGACCTCGATCACGGCGTGCGGATTGCCCACCGCGACCGCGCCGAAGCCGACCGCCCGGCCGTCGATGTCGATCGTGTAGAGGTCCTGCGCCGCATCGAAACCCGCCAGCGGCACCTGCGCGGGCGCGAACCGCGGCAGCCCCATCGCGATGCGGAAGCGGCCGCCCCCGAGCGCGTCGACCCCATGCGTGCCCGAGGGACTGTCGACGACGAAATGGTCGCCGCGCGCCGTGCCGTCGCGCACCAGCCAGGCCGCGACGGCGCGCGCGCCGTTGCCGCACTGGATCGCCGCGCTACCGTCGGAGTTCCAGATGCCGTAGGCGGCGACCGCGCCCGGGCTGCGCGGCGGTTCGATCGTCAGGATCTGGTCGCAGCCGACGCCCATGTGGCGGTCGCCGAGCGCGCGCGCGAGCGCCGCGGTCGGCGGCGGCGCGGCGGCGCGACCGTCCGCGGCCCGCAGGTCCAGCACGACGAAGTCGTTGCCGGCGCCGTGCATCTTGGTGAAGCGCAACGCCGGGCGCGGCGCGCCGTCCATGTCAGTCGCCATCGTCCTGCGCCGGCGGCGCGACCGCGTCGGTCACCGGCGGCTGGGCCGGCGGCGTGAGGTCGGGCAGCGTCGCGTCGCCGGCCGCAGGCGCGGCTTCGGGCGTCGCGGACGGCGTCGCGGCGGGCGCGCCATCCGGCGCGGCGGCCGGCGCGACCGGTGGCGGCACGTCGGAGGCCCGCACCAGCGGGCCCTTGTTGCCGCAGCCGGCGAGAGCGATGGCGCAAAGCACGGCGGCGGCGGGAAGGAAATGGCGTGGCTTCATGGCGGGTTCGCGGAAGGGAGTCGCCGGGATTCTAGTCCTTCGCGACGCCCAGCTGGTCGAGCATGAACGCATACATCTCGGACAGCTCGCGATAGCGGCGGAAGCGCCCCGACTTGCCGCCGTGGCCGGCGTCCATGTTGATCCGGAACACGACCGGCCGGTCGCCGGTGTCCAGGTCGCGCAGCCGCGCCACGTACTTGGCCGGCTCCCAGTACTGCACCTGCGAATCCCACAACCCGGTGCCGACGAACATCGCCGGGTAGGCCTGGGCCGACAGGTTGTCGTACGGCGAGTACGACAGCATGTAGTCGTAGTACTTCTTCTTCGCCGGGTTGCCCCATTCGTCGTACTCGTTGGTGGTCAGCGGGATCGACGCGTCGAGCATCGTCGTCACCACGTCCACGAACGGCACCTGTGCGAGGATCACGCGGTACTTCGCTGGCGCCATGTTCGCGATCGCGCCCATCAGCAGGCCGCCGGCGCTGCCGCCGTGCGCGGCGACGCGGTCCTTCGCGGCATAGCCCTGCGCCACCAGGAAGTCGGTGACGTCGATGAAGTCGGTGAAGGTGTTCTTCTTCTGCAGCAGCTTGCCGTCGTCGTACCACTCGCGGCCCATCTCCTGGCCGCCGCGGACGTGGGCGATCGCATAGACCATGCCGCGGTCGAGCAGGCTGACGGCGGTGGCGCTGAACGCCGGGTCGGTCGAGTGGCCGTAGCTGCCGTAGGCGTACTGCAGCAGCGCCGCGGTGCCGTCCTTGCGGAAGCCCTTGCGGTAGACCACCGACACCGGGATCTTCGTGCCGTCGCGCGCCGTCGCCCACAGGCGCTCGGTGACGTACCGCTCCGGGTCGTAGCCCGGCACCGGCTGGCGCTTGAGCAGGCGACGCTCGCCGGTGGCCACGTTCAGCTCGTACGTGGTTTCCGGCGTCGTCATCGAGGTGTAGCCGTAGCGCAGCCACGGCGTGTCGTGCTCGGAGTTGTCGTCCAGGCCCATCGAATAGGCGGATTCCTGCGCCTGCACGTACTCGCTGCCGCCGTCTGGCTTGAGCAGGCGGATGCGCTCCAGTCCGCCGGAGCGCTCGGCGATGGCGGTGAAGCCATCGAACAGCTCGTAGCCGTCGATGTAGACGTCCGCGTCGTGCGGCACGAAATCCACCCAGTCCTTGCGCGACGCGCTGGCGTCGGGCGCGGTGACGAGCTTGAAGTTGGTGGCGCCGTCGGCGTTCGTGCGGATCACCCAGCGACCGTCGATGTGGTCGGCGTCGTATTCGACGTCGCGCTCGCGCGGCGCCAGCACGCGGAACTCGCGCGGGTCGGCCGCGGGCGCGCAACGCCACTCGGACATGGTGGTGCTGCCCAGGTCGATGCAGATGTACTTGTCGTCGCGGGTTCGGCCCAGGCCCATGTAGAAGGTGTCGTCGGCCTCCTCGTAGACCAGCGTGTCCTCGCTCACGGGCGTGCCGAGCACGTGGCGCTTGGTGCGGCGGCCGAGCAGCGTCTCCGGGTCGTTCTCGACGTAGAAGATCGTACGGTTGTCGTCGGCCCAGACGGTGTACCAGGCCACGTTGGTGAGCACTTCCGGGTAGACCTCGCCGGTCTCCAGGTTGCGGAAGTGCAGCGAGTACTGGCGCCGGCCGACCTCGTCCTGGGTCCAGGCGACGATGCGGTTGTCCGGCGAGACGTCGTAGTCGGCCAGGCTGAAGTAGTCCTTGCCGGCGGCCATCGCGTTCACGTCGAACAGGAGTTCCTCGCCCGGCGCGCCCTCCTCGTTGAGCTTCTGGATGGCGAGCGGGTCCAGGCCCGCGGCGTCGCGGCGCCGCGCGTGGACCGGGTAGTCCTTGCCGGTTTCGTAGCGCGCGTAGTACCACCAGCCGCGCTCGCGGTAGGGCACGGAGCTGTCGTCCTGCTTGATGCGCCCGACGATCTCGCCGTAGAGCTTCTCCTGCAACGGCGTCGTCGGCGCGAGCACCGCGTCGGCGTAGGCGTTCTCCGCCGCGAGGTAGGCGAGCATCGCCGGATCCGTGCGGGTGTCGTCGCGCAGCCAGTAGTACTCGTCCTGGCGCTCGGCGCCGAAGGGCGCGCGCACCACGTGCGGCTTGCGGGCGACGTCGGGGGGCTGCGGCAGGTCGGAAGCGTTCGCGGTTTCGGTCATCAGGATGGGCGCAAGGAAAAGGGAGGCGACGAGGAAGGCATCGTGGACGAAGGCGCGTGGGCGGCGCATCACGGCGCTTCCCCGCCGCCGAGCGTCTTCCACAGGAACGCGTAGGTCAGCGCCCAGACGTGCGCCTGCTGCGCGTTGGTGGCGCCGGCGCCGTGGCCGCCCTCGGTGTTCTCGTAGTAGCGCACGTCCTTGCCGGCGGCGAGCATCTTCGCCGCCATCTTGCGGGCGTGGCCGGGATGCACGCGGTCGTCGCGCGTCGTGGTCCAGATGAAGGTCGGCGGATAATTCCTGGCCGGATCGAACAGCTGGTACGGCGAGAACGTGCGGATGTAGTCCCAGTCGGCGGTGTCGGGGTCGCCGTACTCGGCCATCCAGGACGCGCCGGCGAGCAGGTGGCTGTAGCGCTTCATGTCGAGCAGCGGCACCTGCACGACGACGGCGCCGAACAGCTCCGGGTACTGCGTGAGCATGTTGCCGACCAGCAGGCCGCCGTTGCTGCCGCCCATGACGCCCAGGTGCGCGGGCGAGGTGATGCCGTGCGCGGCGAGTTCCTTCGCGACCGCGGCGAAGTCCTCGTACGCCTTGTGCCGGTTCTGCTTCAGCGCGGCCTGGTGCCAGCGCGGTCCGTACTCGCCGCCGCCGCGGATGTTGGCGACGACGTACACGCCGCCCTTCTCCAGCCAGCCCTTGCCGACGGTGCCGGAATACGCTGGCGTCAGCGAGACCTCGAAGCCGCCGTACCCGTACAGCAGCGTCGGCTGCCTGCCGTCGTGCGGCACGCCCTTGCGGTGGACGATGAAGAACGGCACGCGCGTGCCGTCGGCGCTGGTGGCGAAGTGCTGCTCGACCATCAGGTCCGAGGCGTCGAAGAACGCCGGCATCGCCTTCAGCGGCTCGAACGAGGCGCCGGGGCCGAGTTGCGCGAGCGAGAGGGTGGTCGGCGTCAGGTAGCCCGTGGCGGTGAGCCACATGCCGTCGTCGCGGTCGCGGTCGACGGCTTCCACGCCCAGCGTGCCGATGGACGGCGCGCCCGGGAATGCGGAACGCGCCCATTCGCCCGGACCGGGCGTCAGCACCTCGAGGCGGTTCTTGACGTCCTCGAGGACGTTCAGCACGAGGTACGACTTCGTCCACGCGTAGCTCTCGAGCGAGGTGCGCTCGCCCGGCTCGAACAGCACGGTGAAGTCGCGCTTGCCGGCCATGAACGCGTCGAAGTCGGTCGCGAGCAGCGCGCCCGACGGATACGTGGTGCCGCCGACGGTCCACGGATCGCGCAGCTTCACCGTCAGCCAGGGCCCGTGCGTGAACTTCTCCGCCGAGTCGGGGAGCTCGATCTTCGCGAGCGTGCCGTCGGCGTGTCGCAGGTACAGTTCGTCGCTGTAGAAGGCCTTGTTGCGCAGCACGAAGTCGCGTTCGTAACCGGGCACGCGCGTGCGGTAGGCGACGACGGACATGTCGTCCGGCTTGCCCTCGTACACCATCGTGGCCTCGGACATCGGCGTGCCGCGCTTCCACAGGCGGGCGGTGCGCGGATAGCCCGACGTCGTCATCGAGCCGGGGCCGAAATCGGTGGCGACGAACACCGTGTCCTGGTCGATCCAGCCGACGTCGCCCTTCGCGACCGGCCGGTAGAAGCCGTCCTCCACCCAGCGCCGGTCGACGAGGTCGTATTCGCGCGTCACCGCGGCGTCGCTGCCGCCCGGCGACAGCGTGACCAGGCAGCGGCGCGGCTCGCCTTCGGGCGGCTGGAAGCAATCCTCGCCGTGCCAGACCCAGTTCGCACCCTCGGCCTTGTTCAGGGCGTCGAGGTCGATGACGGTCTCCCACTTCGGGTCGGCCTTGCGGTATTCCTCGAGCGCGGTGCGGCGCCAGATGCCGCGCTCGTGCGCCTTGTCGCGCCAGAAGTTGTAGTAGTAGCCGCCGATCTTCTCGACCGCGGGGATCTTCGCGTCGGAATCGAGGATCGCGAGGATGTCGGTCTGCAGCTGCGCGAAGCCCGGCGTCGCCGCGAGCTCCGCATCGGTCCGCGCGTTCTGCTGCTTCGCCCAGCCCAGCGCCTTGTCGCCGGTCACGTCCTCGAGCCACAGGTAGGGATCGTCGGCGGCCTGGGCCTGGGACTCGGCCATGGGGGTCTCCTTCTGGTCGGCGGCGATGGCCGGGGACGCGGCGGTCAGGGCCGCGGCGAGCATGGCGGCGGCGAGCGTGCCGCCGGAAGCGTTCGACGGATGCGTCATGGCGTGGACGTCCTGCTGGAGCGGTCCGCAAACCTAACATTTCCGTCCCGCCGCCGCCCCGCTGCGGCCGGTTCCGCGGGCCGTCGCGGTCCGTGAGATGGGGCGCGCGCAACGTGGTGCCATCCGAACAGGAGCGCCGCCATGCCCCGACCGAACATGCGCCGACCGACCGCCACCGCCTCCCTCCCCGATCCGCGGCTCGCCGCGGCCTTGCGCCAGCTGCTGCTCGCGGGCATTGCGCTGGTGCTGGTGGTGCCGGCCGCGCGCGGCGCCAGCCACTGGCTCGGCGCGCTGCCGCTGTGGCTGGTGGCGATGCCGGCGGCCAGCCTGTGGGCGCTGCACCGCTTCCCGTTGCCGCGGTTGCGCGCGCGCTCGGCGTCCGCCCCGGTCGCCGCCGTCGCGCGGCCGCGGCGACGCGGTCCGCAGGCGCGGCGCCGGCGTCAGTATCCGGCCGCGTCCAGGGCCTTCTCGGCCTCGGCGCGCCCGATCTCGATCAGCTCCGCCGCGCGCCAGAACTCGTAGAACTGGCAGGCGTCGCGCGGGATCCGGATCACGAGTTCCGGGGGGTCGAGCGCGAGCTCGACCCGCGCGATCTGCGCCTGCATGGTGTCGAGCGAGCGCGACATCAGCTCGATCAGGCCGATGGCCGTGCGGCCGGTCGGGATTTCCGGCTCCGCCTCGTCGCCGTCGCCGTTGCCGCGGTGGCCGACGTGCTCGCCGATCCATCCGCCGACACGCTCCAGCCAGCCTTCGTGCTCCGCGTCATCGGCCGGCGCGCGCGCAGGCGATTCCGGCTGCGCCGGCTCGCCGGGCGGCCGGTCCGGCCAGCTGTGCATGTCCACCGCCACCAGCCGGTGCGCACCGGACAGGCGCGTCGCGGTGATCGGCAGCGGCGCGAGCAGCCCGCCGTCGACCAGCAGGCGTCCGTCCACCTCGTGCGGCGTGAACAGCCCGGGGATCGCGAACGAGGCGCGCAGCGCGTCCCACAGCGGACCGCTGCGCAGCCAGACCACGCGCTGGCGCTGCAGGTCGACGGCGATCGCCGTGAACGACAGCGGCAGCGACTCGATCGGCGGATTGCCGACCACGTCGCGCATGGCCGCGACCAGGCGCTCGCCGCGCAGCAGGCCGGACAGGCCGAAGCCGGGATCGAGCAGCCGCAGGAAGTGGTTGCGGTCCATGCGCAGCAGCTGCTCGCGGAACTCCGCCAGCTTGCCCGCCGCGTAGATGCCGCCGACCAGGGCGCCGCTGGACGAGCCCGACACGGAGACGATGTCGAGGCCGCGCGCCTCGAGCGCCTCGATCACGCCGATCTGGGCGAAGCCGCGCGCGCCGCCGGCGCCCAGGACCAGGGCGACCTTCTCGCCGCGTCGGGCCCGGGCCTTGGGCGCGTCGGCCATGCCGGGCTCAGCGCTCGTAGTTGGACAGCGCGAGCTGCAGCAGCGAGCGCGCCTGCTCGCGCAGCGAGGGCGGCTCGGCGATCTCGGCGTCGCTGCCGTAATGCAGCACGTCCATCAGCAGCTCGCGCGCGTTGCTGTAGGGCACCTTGAGTTCGTAGCGGCCGTCGGGCAGGTAGCGGCCCTGCTGCTGCGAATGCCAGTGCTCGTCGGCGACCCAGCGCGCGGCGCGCTCGTTGAACAGGATCGTGGCCCAGCCCTTCGGCGCGCCGGAGAAGATGCCGTAGCTGCCGGACAGGTGCTCGTCGAGCGTGGCGTCGTCGATGTCGCGCGCCGCCGCCTCGAGCATGCGCGCGTTGCCGATGCGGTCCACCGAGAAGCTGCGCAGGCCCTCGCGCTCGTGGTCCCAGGCGTCCAGGTACCAGTTGTCGCGGTAGTGGGTGATGCGCTGCGGCGACACGGTCCGCTTGGTCTTCTCGCCGGTGGAGCGCGCGCGGTAGTCGAACGCGAGCTGGCGGCGCTCGAGCACCGCCGAGCAGACGATGCGGAACGCGGCCTCGTCCATGCGCCGGGTGCGGTGCGGGATGACCCGCACGCGCTCGACCGGCCAGCGCTTGCCGCCGCCGGAATGCTCCTCGAGCAGCTTCTCGATCCGCTGCTGCAGCGGCGCGAGCGCGCTGGAGAGCATGCCGCCGCCGCTGCGCGACAGCAGCTGCTGCGCGGCGAGCAGCGCGTGCAGTTCCTCGGAATTGAGCCACAGGCCGGGCAGTTCGAAGCGGTCGCCCTCCGCCGGGTCGTAGCGGAAGCCCGCCTCGCCGTCGCCGACCACGGGCGCCATGAGCGCGTCGCGCAGGAAGGCCAGGTCGCGGTACACGGTGGCGCGCGAGCAGCCCAGTTCCTCCTGGAGCCGCGGCACCGTCACCGGATAGCGGGCGCCGCGCAGGATGCGGTGCAGGGCGATGATGCGTTCGTAGCGGTCC
>DASTWT010000189.1:0-3202 GCA_035765815.1 Luteimonas sp.
CTTCAAGTTCAAGGTCATCTGCGGCGCGGCCAACAACCAGCTGGCGACCAACGCGATCGGCGACGAGGTCGAGAAGCGCGGCATCGTCTACGCGCCGGACTACGCGGTGAACGCGGGCGGCGTGATGAACGTGGCGCTGGAAATCACCGGCTACAACCGCGAGCGCGCGATGCGCATGATGCGGACGATCTACCACAACCTGACGCGCATCTACGAGATCGCCGACCGCGACGGCATCCCGACCTACAAGGCCGCGGACCGCATGGCCGAGGAGCGCATCGCGGTGATGGGCAAGCTGAAGCTGCCGCTGGGTCGCGCGAAGCCGCGCTTCCAGGGCAGGATCCGCGGGCACTGATCCGACCGCACGCGTCCGGCTGTTGACAGGCATGTTCCCCATCGATGAGGAAACCGACGCGCTGCGCGAGGCGGTGCATCGCTTCGCGCAGGCGGAGATCGCGCCGCGCGCGGCCGCGATCGACCACGACAACGCGTTCCCGCAGGACCTGTGGCCCAAGCTCGGCGAGCTCGGGCTGCTCGGCCTCACGGTGCCCGGCGAATACGGCGGCAGCGGCATGGGCTACCTCGCCCACGTCGTGGCGATGGAGGAGATCTCGCGCGCGTCCGGCTCGGTGGGCCTGAGCTACGGCGCGCACTCCAACCTCTGCGTCAACAACCTCCATGCCAACGGCAACGAAGCGCAGCGCGCGAAGTACCTGCCGAAACTGTGCAGCGGCGAATGGAAGGGCGCGCTGGCGATGAGCGAGCCCGGCGCCGGTTCCGACGTGGTCGGCTCGATGTCCTGCCGCGCCGAGCGGCGCGCCGACGGCGCCTGGGTCGCGAACGGCAACAAGATGTGGATCACCAATGGCCCCGAGGCCGACGTGCTGGTGGTCTACATGCGCACCGCCGGCAAGGACGCGGGCAGCCGCTGCATGACCGCCTTCATCGTCGAGCGCGGGATGCCCGGGTTCTCGACCGCGCAGAAGCTCGACAAGCTCGGCATGCGCGGCTCCAACACCTGCGAGCTGGTGTTCGAGGATTGCGTGATCCCGGCCGCGAACGTGCTGGGCGAAGTGAACCAGGGCGTGCGCGTGCTGATGTCCGGCCTGAACACCGAACGGCTGGTGCTCAGCGGCGGCCCGCTTGGCCTGATGCAGGCCGCGATGGACATCGTGCTGCCCTACGTGCGCGAGCGCCGCCAGTTCGACGCGCCGATCGGCACCTTCGAGCTGATGCAGGCCAAGCTGGCCGACATGTACACCGCGCTGCAGTCCTCGCGCGCCTACGCCTACCAGGTCGCGCGCGACTACGACGCCGGCCACAGGTCGCGGGTGGACGCGGCGGCCTGCCTGCTGCAGGCCAGCGAAGCCTCGGTGCAGGTCGCGCTGGAAGCGATCCAGGCGCTGGGCGGCAACGGCTACATCAACGAGTTCGACACCGGCCGGATCCTGCGCGACGCCAAGCTCTACGCCATCGGCGCCGGCACCAACGAGATCCGGCGCATGCTGATCGGCCGCGAGCTCTTCGCCGGCAACGCCTAGAAGGTCCAGCGCCAGGCGAGATTTGCGCCGAGGTCGCTGCGGCCGGCCGCCTGGCGGGCGTCGACGTCGAGCGACAGGCGCGCCGCGCCGAAGTCCGCGGCGAAGCCGGCGCCGAGCACGCCGGTGTCGCGACCCAGCACGTCCAACGCGATCGGCGAGCGCGCGTCGACGCCGGTGAAGCTGGCCTCGATCGCTCCCGACCGGGACAGCAGCCGTTGCCACTCCGCATACGCGTGCAGGTCGAGCAGCGCGCCGCCCAGCCGCCAGCCGCGCGCGTAACGCGTGCCCAGCAACGCCTGCGACAGCGCGAAGCGCGACGCGCCCGCCTGCAGTCCGAAGCCGGCGGCGCCGTCTTCGGCGAAGCCGCCGCGCTGCAGTTCGAGCACCTGCGCGCCGGCGTAAGGCACCAGCGTCCCGCCGAGCGCGCCGAAGCGGCGACCGCCCTGCACGCTCGCCGTCCAGTAGCGGTCGGCATAGCGCGAATCCACGTTGTAGTCGGCGGCGCCCAGCACGATCTCGCGCTGCAGGTCGCGCTGCATGCGCCCGAACGCGGCACGGCCGAACAGGTAGGCGCCCTGCTCGCCGCCGCGCGCGGCGTAGACCTGGCCCTCGGTCTGCACGTCGTGCCCGCGGTCGCCGCGCGTGCCGTTCCAGAGCGCGCCTTCGCTGCGCGAGAACGCGGTGCCCCAGGTGGTGTCGCCGGCGCGGAATTCCTGGCCCATCGTCCAGCCGCGCAGGTCGCTGCCGAACGCGCTGCCGACGCTGCGGCTGGCGTCGAGCGACGCGGCCCAGGCACCCGCCGGACGCGCGGCGTCGAGGCGCGACTCGAGCGCGCGCCGGCCGCCGTCGGCCGCGAGCAGCGCCAGCGCCGCGTCGGTCGCGTGCAACTCGCCCGACAGGCTCGACAGCGAACGCTCCGCCGCCGCCGTGCCCTCGGTCCGCTGCAGCGCGCCGGCCGCCTGCAGGAACGACGGCGCCGCCGTCGCCTGCGCGCCGGCGTCGAGCGCGCGGAACGCATCCTCCACGCGCGCCGCGCCCGACTGCGACGCCGCGGTCAGCCCCATCGCCTGCGCCGTCGCCGACACGTCCAGGCGGCTGATGTCCAGGAACACGTCGTCGGGGTCGTATTCGAGGATCGCGTCGAGGAAATTGCCGGCGCTGGTGAGCGTGTCGAAGCTGCCGGACACGCCTCCGTTCGCGTGCAGGATGCCTTCGCGCGCGGTGGCGGTGTAGCCGGTCGCGACGCCGAGCATGTTCAGCGTGCCGTCGAGCGAAGCGGTGCCGCCGACCGCGAGGCCGCGGCCGATGTACGCGTCGAGGGTGCCGGTCGCGTCCTGCACGTAGTCGCCGCCGATCTGCAGCGTCGCGCCGCTGGGCGCGCTCGCGAGCAGGTGGCCCGCGTTGCGCACGTCGCCGGCGATCGTGCCGCGGCCCTGCAGCGTGCCCGCCGCGCCGATGCTGAAGTCGGAACCGGCCATGCCGTTCGCCAGCTCGAGCACGCCGCCTTCCACCCGCGTGTCGCCGGTGTAGGTCGAGTCCTGCGCGAGCACCAGCGTGCCGGTGCCGCGCTTGACCAGGCCGCCTGCGCCGGAAATCGCGTTCGACCAGGTCGAGGTGCCGGTGAACGAGACGGTGACGTCGCCCCAGTCGAAGCGCGCCGG
>DASTWT010000190.1:0-10274 GCA_035765815.1 Luteimonas sp.
GAGAAGATGTTGCACGACGCCCAACGCACCGACGCACCGAGCGCCGTCAGCGTCTCGATCAGTACGGCGGTTTCCTTGGTCATGTGCAGCGAGCCGGTCACACGCACCCCTTTCAGCGGTTTCTCGGGTGCGTAGCGGGCGCGGATCTGCATCAGGCCCGGCATTTCCTGCTCGGCCATGGTGATGCGCTTGCGGCCGAGTTCGGCCAGCGAAATGTCGCGCACCTTGTAATCGTGCGAGGTGGCTTCTTTGGCTACTGCGTTCATCGTCGTTCTCCGTTTGATTGGGCGTTGTTGCGATGGATTTGGCCGAGCCTCACTGCGCGTGCGCAGTTGCAACGCCCCTCGGCGGAGCGCGACGATGCGTTGGCATCGCCGCGTGTTGGTACGTCATTTCTTGCCTTTCAGTCCCGCGGCTTTGCGCAGTTCGTCGGCGCGGTCGGTCTTCTCCCACGAGAAGGCGGTGGCGGTTTCGGACTTCTTCACCAGCTTGCCGCCGTCGCGCTCTTCCCACTTGTAGGTGACCTGGACCGGCTTGCGGCCGAAGTGGCCGTAGGCGGCGGTGAGGCGGTAGATCGGGTGCAGCAGGTCCAGCATCTTGGTGATGCCGTACGGGCGCAGGTCGAAATGCTCGCGGATCAGCTTCTCGATCTGCGCATCCGGCACGCGGCCGGTGCCGAAGGTGGTGACCGAGATCGAGGTCGGCTCGGCCACGCCGATCGCGTAGCTCACCTGCACCTCGCACTTGTCGGCCAGGCCCGCGGCGACGATGTTCTTGGCGACGTAGCGCGCGGCGTACGCGGCCGAGCGGTCGACCTTCGACGGATCCTTGCCCGAGAACGCGCCGCCGCCGTGGCGGGCCATGCCGCCGTAGGTGTCGACGATGATCTTGCGCCCGGTCAGGCCGCAGTCGCCGACGGGGCCGCCGATCACGAACTTGCCGGTCGGGTTGATGTGGAACTTGGTGCCCTTGTGCAGCCACTTCGCGGGCAGCACCGGCTTGAGGATGTGCTCGCGCACCGCCTCGACCAGGTCCTTCTGCTTCACGTCGGGATCGTGCTGCGTCGACAGCACCACCGCGTCGATCGCGACCGCCTTGTCGTTCTCGTAGCGCAGCGTGACCTGCGACTTCGCGTCCGGGCGCAGCCACGGCAGCGGCGACTTCTTCGCCTTGCGCACCTTCGCCTGCTGCTCGACCAGGCGGTGCGACAGATGGATCGCGGCCGGCATGAGGCTGTCGGTCTCGTTGGTGGCGTAGCCGAACATCAGGCCCTGGTCGCCGGCGCCCTGTTCCTCGGGCTTCTTGCGGTCGACGCCCTGGTTGATGTCGGGCGACTGCTTGCCGATCAGGTTGAGCACGCCGCAGGTCGCGCCGTCGAAGCCGACTTCGCTGCTGTCGTAGCCGATGTCCAGGATCACCTTGCGGGTCAGCGCCTCGAGGTCGATCCACGCCGAGGTCGTGATCTCGCCGGCGACGATCGCCACGCCGGTCTTGACCATGGTCTCGCAGGCCACGCGGGCGCGCTTGTCCTGGGCCAGGATCGCGTCGAGCACGGCGTCGGAGATCTGGTCGGCGACCTTGTCCGGGTGGCCTTCGGAGACCGACTCGGAGGTGAAGAGGTAGGCGGACTTGGACATCGGGCGGGACTCCAGGGATATATCCCTTGATACGGATGAAAGGATGGCCGCGAATGATACACGGCCGGCCGGGGCGGTGCCACGGCGCCGGATCCCCATTGTGCCCCCGTTGCCGTCGCGGGGGCGGCGGCGCGCCGGCTAGGATTCGGCATGGACTCGATCACCCACCTGTTCTACGGCGGCGCGATCGCGGCGTCGCTCGTGCCCGCGCGGCACCGCCGCGCGGCGCTGCTGGCCGGCGCCGCGCTGAACACGCTGCCCGACCTCGACATCTTCCCGCTCGCCCTGTCCGACGACCCGGTCGTGCGCATGACCTGGCACCGCAGCGCGACCCATTCCTGGCTGGTGCTGCCGCTGGTCGCCTGGGCGATCTGGGCGTTCTTCCGCCGCCGCGGCGGCCGGGTGGCGGAATCCCCGGTGCGGTGGTGGTGGGCGATCTTCGCCTGCCTGATGGCGCATCCCCTGCTCGACGCCTTCACGGTGTACGGCACGCAACTGTTCTGGCCGCTGCCGATGCGCCCGGTCATGTGGTCGAGCCTGTTCATCGTCGATCCGTGGTTCACGCTGCCCTGGTTCGCAGCCTGCGTGGTCGCGTGGTTCGCGCGCGACCGGATCGCCGGTTCGCGCGCGCTCGCGCTGGGCATCGCGCTCGGCGTGGGCTACGTGGGCTGGTCGCTCGTCGCCAAGGCGACGGTCGAGCGCGCGGCGACGCCGGCGCTCGCGGCGATCGGCCTGGCGCAGGCGCCGCGATTCTCGGTGCCTGCGCCGCTGACGACACTGCGCTGGCGCGTGGTGGCGATGGCGCCGGGGGGCTTCGTCGAGGGCGCGCGCCGCATCGGCGACCCGGCGCCGATGCGGTTCGCCTTCCATCCGTCCGACACCGCCGCGCTGCAGGCGGCCTCCGGTGTGCCCGCGGTCCGGCGCCTGTCGTGGTTCAACCACGGCTTCGAGAAGGCCGACGTCCGCGACGGCACCCTGGTGCTCAGCGACGTGCGCATGGGGCAGGCGCCCGATTACAGCTTCTCGTACGCGGTGGCGAAGCGGGAAGGCGACGCGTGGCGGCCGCTGGTCCCGCCCTACGACGTGGAGCGGCAACAGCTGCGCAAGGCGCTGGGCATGCTCGTGCGGCGGTGGCTGCACGGGGAAAAGGTGAAGATCGAGCCGGGATCGCCTCAGGCGGCGGCCGGCAGCTCCGGCGAAACGCCCGCGGCCAGGGCGTCGAAGTAGTCGCGCGTCAGGCGTACCTGGTCGGCGGCGGTCTGCGCGCGGTTCACGACCGCACGGAACGCGTGGTTCTCCGGGCGGTCCTTCGCGTACCAGCCCAGGTGCTTGCGGGCGATGCGGACGCCGGCTTCCTCGCCGTAGAAGGCGTGCAGCGATTCGAGGTGCCCGAGCAGGATGTCGCGCACTTCGGCGGCGCCCGGCTCCGGCAGCAGCTCGCCGCACGCCAGGTAGTGCGCGATCGAGCGGAAGATCCACGGCCTGCCCTGCGCGGCACGGCCCACCATCACCGCATCGCAACCGGTGCGGCGCAGGACTTCGGCGGCCTTGCGCGGCGAATCGATGTCGCCGTTGGCGATGACAGGGATCCGCAGCTCCGCCTTGATCGCCGCGACCGTGTCGTATTCGGCGACGCCGGCGTAGTGCTGCTCGCGGCTGCGGCCGTGCACGGCGAGCGCGGCGATGCCGGATTCCTGGGCGATGCGCGCGATGGCGGGCGCATTGCGGTGCTGCGCATCCCAGCCCGTGCGGATCTTCAGCGTCACCGGGACGTCCACCGAGGCAACCACCGCCTCGAGGATCCGCGCGACCAGCGTTTCGTCGCGCATCAGCGCCGAGCCGGCCCAGGCGTTGCAGACCTTCTTCGCCGGGCAACCCATGTTGATGTCGATGAGCTGCGCGCCGTGCGCGACGTTGTAGCGGGCCGCTTCGGCCAGCACCTTGGGCTCGGTGCCGGCGATCTGCACGCCCACCGGGTCGGGCTCGCCGGCGTGGTCCATCCGCCGCAGGGACTTGGCGGTGTGCCAGAAGCGCGGATCCGACGTCGTCATCTCCGACATCGCCAGGCCCGCGCCGAGGCGCTTGCACAGCACGCGGAACGGCTTGTCCGTCACCCCGGCCATGGGGGCCAGGATGACGCCGGGTTCGATCGCGTGCGGGCCGATGCGCATGGCGCGCATTCTACGGGCCGCGCGGCGGATTCAGCCGAAGCGGGCCTGGACGTCCGCCAGGCGCGGCATCGCGGCCGCCGCGCCCGCGCGCTCGGTGGACAGCGCGGCGCAGCGCGACGCGAACGCGACGTGGGCCGCGAACGGGAGCCCCGGGTCGCGGGCGAGCGAGGCCGCGAGCGCGCCGTTGAAGGCGTCGCCGGCGCCGGTGGTGTCGGCCGCGCGCACCGGCTCCGCGCCGAGCCGGTAGCACGCGGACGCGTCGCCGCGCAACGCGCCCTCGGCGTGCGACACGAAGCAGCCGATCGGCCCGAGGGTGACGACGACGCTGGCCGCGGGCGCGAGCTCGCGGCACAGCGCGTGCAGCCGCGGCTGGTCGAGCGTGGCGACGTCCGCCGGGTCGATGCGTTCGCCGAGGTGGCGCGCGGCCAGCGCGGCGAATTCGGTTTCGTTGGGCGTCAGCACGTCGGCCAGGGCCAGCAGCGCGTGCGTGGTCGGGGCATTGGCGGGCGCCGGGTTCAGCACGGTGGCGGCGCCGTTGCGGCGTCCCGCTTCCAGCGCCGCGGCGACCGCGTCGGCCGGCGACTCGAGCTGCGCCAGGACCACGCGCGCCGAGCCCAGCGCGTCGGCCTGCGCTTCGACGTGCGCGGCCGACAGCAGCGCGTTCGCGCCGGCGCCGATCACGATGCTGTTGCGGCCGGCGGCGTCCACGTAGATGCCGGCGGTGCCGGTGGGCGCCGCGGCCGCGAGCGCGCGCAGGTCCAGGCCGT
This sequence comes from Luteimonas sp., assembly GCA_035765815.1. Taxonomy (GTDB): domain Bacteria; phylum Pseudomonadota; class Gammaproteobacteria; order Xanthomonadales; family Xanthomonadaceae; genus Cognatiluteimonas. The sequence goes on from DASTWT010000190.1 coordinate 4,576, forward strand.
CGGTTTCGGCGAGTTGCCGCGCCAGCGCGCCGCCGGCGTCGTCGCCGAGCGCGCACACGAACGCGGTGCGCGCGCCGGCGCGCACGGCCGCGACCGCCTGGTTGAAGCCCTTGCCGCCCGGCCCGCTGGCGTATTCGCCCGCCAGCGTCGCCCCCGGCGCGGGCAGGGACTCGCAACGCCACACGTGGTCGACGTTGAACGATCCGACCACGACGACGTCGACGTCGTCATTTCCGGTCGTGCGCGCCAATCAGGGATTGTCCACGTCGATCGCGCCGTGCGCGGGGACCGGGGCGTTGCGGTCGTGCCGGTGCCTGAACAGGGGCACGAACAGCACCGCCATCGCGAGCGAATAGAGCGCGAACGTCAGCCAGATGCCGTGCCAGTCCTTGACGCCGGCGCCGTCGGTGAACCAGCGGTCGATCATCCAGCCGCTGATCGCGCTGCCGAGCACCGCGCCGACGCCGTTGGTCATCAGCATGAACAGGCCCTGCGCCGAGGCGCGGATGCGCGGATCGCTCTGCTGCTCGACGAACAGCGAGCCGGAGATGTTGAAGAAGTCGAACGCCATGCCGTAGACGATGCACGACAGCACGATCATCCACAGGCCCGGGCCCGGGTCGCCGTAGGCGAACAGGCCGAAGCGCAGGAACCACGCCAGCATGCTGATCGTCATCACCGTCTTGATCCCGAAGCGCTTCAGGAAGAACGGGATCGTGAGGATGAACAGCGTTTCGCTCACCTGCGAGATCGACATGATGATCGCGGGGTACTTGACCGCGATCGCGTCCGCGAACTCGGGGCGGGTGCCGAACTCGCCGAGGAAGGTGCCGCCGTAGGCGTTGGTCAGCTGCAGCGCCGCGCCGAGAAGCATCGCGAACACGAAGAACACCGCCATGTTGCGGTCGCGGAACAGCCGGAACGAGGTCAACCCGAGCGCATCGAGCAGCGAACCGCCGGACGTGCGCGCCATGCGCGGCGGGCACGCGGGCAGCGTGAACGCGTACAGTCCCAGCAGCAGCGAGGCGGCGGCGGCGACGTAGAACTGCCCCGGCGAAGTCTCCAGCCCCAGCAGGCTCGTCGTCCACAGCGCGGCGATGAAGCCGATCGTGCCCCACACGCGGATCGGCGGGTAGTCGCGCACCACGTCGAGGCCGCGCTCCTTCAGCGCGTTGTAGGCCACCGTGATCGCGAGCGCGATCGTCGGCATGTAGAACACCATGTTGACCAGCATCACCCAGAACATCGCCTGCGGGTCGCGGACCGCCGGCACCAGCGCCAGCATCACCGCGCCCCCGACGTGCAGCGCGCCGTACAGCTTCTCCGCGTTGATCCACTTGTCGGCGACCACGCCCATGAGCGCCGGCATGAACAACGCCGAGATGCCCATCGTCGAGAAGATCGCGCCGAAGCTGGTGCCCGACCAGTGCATGTTCTCGAACCAGTAGCGGCCGATCGTGATCAGCCACGCTCCCCAGACGAAGAACTGGAGGAAGTTCATCAGCACCAGGCGCAGCTTCAGGTTCATGCGTTCGTCTCGGGTCGGGTCTGTGCCACGGGCGGAGTGTAGCGGGGCGTCACGGGTCGCGCGCCATGACGCGGTTGCCGCCGAGGCGCTTGCAGGCCTGCTGGCGGCGGTCGGCCGCGGCCAGCAGCGCGGACAGGTCCTGCCCGTCTTGCGGCCAGCCGGCGATGCCCGCGCTGAACGCGATGCGCTGCTGGTCGGCGCCGTGGCCGGGATGGAAAGGCTGGTCCCACAGCGTGCGGCGCATCTGTTCCATCCGCTCCCATGCCGTGCCGACCGGACAGTACAGCAGCGCGGCGAATTCCTCGCCGCCGAGCCGGACCAGGCGCTCGCGGTCGTGCAGGCCGGCCGACAGCACCGAGACCGCGTGGCGCAGCGCGCGGTCGCCGCCGGGGCGGCCGAGCTCGTCGTTGATGCGGCGGAAGCGGTCGAGGTCGAGCAGCGCCAGGCTGAGCGAACCGCCGTGGCGCAGGTCCTCGAGCATGTGCGGCAGTTGCTGGTGCAGCCACATTCGGTTCGGCAGCCCGGTGAGGCCGTCGCGTCCCGACATCTCGACCAGCCGCTGCATGCGGTAGACGATGCACAGCGCCAGCAGCGTCATGATCGCCAGCAGCAGGAAGCGTTCGGCCTGGTTGGCGACCGTCGCCATGCCGTAGTCCGGGGAAAGGAGCTGTTCCGGCGCGGTCGCGCTGGCGAACACCACCGCCGCGAGCACGCCGTATTCCAGCATCGCGAGCAGTCCGGCGTACAGCGTCAGGCGCCCGTCGTTGCGCAGCGCCGTCATCGCGATCGCGACCAGGTAGAAGCCCCAGACGACCATGCTGTTGACGGCGGCGACGCGGTCGCCCATCGCGAGCAGCGCGAGCACGCCGGTGGTCGTGGTGACGTCGTAGCTGCAGGTCGCGTACGGCAGCCATGCGTGCCGCCGCGTGCGCGCCAGCGCGAGCCACAGCTGCGCCATGATGTTGACGAAGACCGCGGCGCCGAGGCCGATGACGGTCTCGCCGACTTCCGCGCCGCTGGCCGCGCCGAGCAGCGGCATGGCGAGCACCAGCACCGAGAGCGCGGCGCGCAGCCGCGCGACCAGCAGCTCGCCGCCGGCGCCGAGCTCCAGCATCACCTCGTCCGGTCGTTCGAGCAGGGTCGCGCGCAGCGCGCCCAGCCGGCTCCAGTCGTTCACGCGCGTCCCTCCCCGCGCGCAGCATAGCCGCTGCGCGCGCCCGCGTGGTCAGGCGCCGCCGTTCAGCAAGGCGAGCAGCGCGTCGCCGTAACGGTCCAGCTTTGCGGCGCCCACGCCCGGGAGCACGGCCAGCGCGCCGGCGTCCCGCGGCGCCTCCGCCGCGATCGCGCGCAGCGTGCGGTCGTGGAAGATCACGTACGCCGGCACGTTCTGCGCGCGCGCCTCGCCCGCGCGCCATTCGCGCAGCGCGGCGAAGCGCGCGGCGGCTTCCGGCGCCAGGTCCGCGACCGCGGCCTCGACGCGTTGCGCCGCATCCTCCCTGCCGGCGCGGCGCCGCCGCGGCACGGGCGCCGGCTCGGCGCGCAGCGACAGGCTGCGCTCGCCCTTCAGCACCGCCGCGCTCGCGGCGGTGAGCCGCAACGCGCCATGGCCCTCGATGTCGGCTTCCAGCAATCCCAGCGACACCAGCTGCCGGAACACGCTGCGCCACTGCCGCGCGTCCAGCTCGGCGCCGATGCCGTAGGTGCTCAGCCGCTCGTGGCCGAACTGGCGCACCTTGGCGGTGTCCGCGCCGCGCAGCACGTCCACCAGGTGCGCGGCGCCGAAGCGCTGGCCGGTGCGGAAGGCGCATGACAGCGCCTTCTGGGCGGCGACCGTGCCGTCCCACGACTGCGGCGGCGACAGGCAGTTGTCGCAGTTGCCGCAGCGGTAGTCGTCCGGGCGCTCCTCGCCGAACCAGCCGAGCAGGATCTTCCTGCGGCAACCCGTGGACTCGCAGTAGCCGACCAGCGCGTCGAGCTTGCGCCGCTCCAGGCGCTTGCGCTCCTCGCCGGCTTCCGATTCCTCGATCATCCGGCCGAGCAGCACCGCGTCGCCGAGGCCGTACGCGAGCCAGGCTTCGGCCGGTTCGCCGTCGCGGCCGGCGCGCCCGGTCTCCTGGTAGTAGCCCTCGGGCGATTTCGGCAGGTCGAGGTGGGCGACGAAGCGCACGTCGGGCTTGTCGATGCCCATGCCGAAGGCGATCGTCGCCACCATCACCAGGCCGTCCTCGCGCAGGAAGCGCCGCTGGTTGCCTGCGCGCACCGCCGCATCGAGGCCGGCGTGGTAGGGCAGGGCCGGGATGCCGTTCGCCGCCAGGAACTCCGCGGTGGCTTCCACCTTGCGCCGCGACAGGCAGTAGACGATGCCCGCTTCGCCGCGGTGGCCGTCGAGGAAGGCGAGCAGCTGGCGCCGCGGATCGTCCTTGGCTTCCACCCGGTAGCGGATGTTGGGCCGGTCGAACGAGCCGACGAACCGGCGGGCGTCCTCCAACCCGAGCCGTTCGACGATCTCGCGCCGCGTCGGCGGGTCGGCGGTGGCGGTGAGCGCGATCCGCGGCACGTCCGGCCAGCGTTCGCGCAGGACCGACAGCTCGCGGTACTCGGGGCGGAAATCGTGTCCCCACTGCGACACGCAGTGCGCCTCGTCGATCGCGAACAGGGCCAGCGGGACCCGCCCCAGCAGGTCCAGGCAGCGCGGGGTGAGCAGGCGCTCGGGGGCCACATAGAGAAGGTCAAGCTCGCCGGCCACCAGGGCCCGCTCCACGGCCGCCGCCTCGCCGGCCGGTAGGCTGGAGTTCAGGCAGGCGGCCCGCACCCCGAGCTGGCGCAGGGCCTCCACCTGGTCCTGCATGAGGGCGATCAGGGGCGAGATCACGACCCCTGTCCCGGGCCGGAGGAGGGCCGGCAGCTGGTAGCACAGCGACTTGCCGGCGCCCGTCGGCATCAGGACCAGGGCATCCCCGCCTTCAGCAAGATGTCCGACTATGTCTTCCTGATCGCCGCGGAACGACGAATATCCGAAGACTTTCCGCAGCATTTCGCGCGCGGCGGGAGCGGGGGGCTGGGACAAAGCAGGCTCGGGACGGGGGCGGGGCGGCCCAGCATGCCACGCCCGGCGGGGGTGACCGCGCGACAACCGTCGATCGAAAAATGGGAACCCGGGCACAGTTTTTCCATCACGCCGCGTTCACACTGTTCAGCAAGTCGCTCTTGTCCTTCACATTTTGAGCGTGATACGGTTCCGTTTAACGATTCCGTCACGCCGCGCTCACAAGGCCCTTCCAGTCGTCCCAAGCGTTCTGGAACCGGTTGCGCAGATGTGGCGGGCAACGCACCACAGGGGTTTCCGATGAACAGGAACAGCAAGGTCAAGGGCTTCGGCTGGACGCTCGGCGTCCTCGTGGGCGTGTGCCTGGCCGGCCACGCGTTCGCCCAGGCGGCGAGCCCCGTGCGTCTCACCAACGCCGTCTACCAGGAAGCCGACGTCAAGGGCCCGGACGGCAAGATCACCAAGAAGCTCGTGCCCGCGGCGAGGGTCGTGCCGGGCACGGAAGTGGTCTATGAAATCGCGTATTCGAACAACGGCACGCAGAACGCCACCGGCGTGACGATCAACAACCCCGTTCCCAAGGGCCTCGAGCTCGTGGGCGAGGGGGACACCCCGGCGACTTCGGTTTCCGTGGATGGTGGCGTGACGTACGGCAAGCTCGCGGACCTCTTCGTGCTCGACACGAACGGCGAACCGCGCCCGGCCCGCACGGCCGACGTGACCAACCTGCGCTGGGATCTCGCCCAGCTCGCTCCCGGCGCCAAGGGCAAGGTCACGTTCCGCGCAAGGGTCAAGTAAGCAGCACCTGCAGTCCCGTTTCCCAATCCCATCCACGTCAACGTCAACGTTCAAGCAAAGCTGTACCAACAGGGGACCCAAATCATGAAGTTCCACACCAAACTGCTTGCCGCGGCGATGCTGCTCGGCAGCGCCCAGGCGGCCTTCGCGGTCGACCTCGGCACCGACGCCAGCACGCCCATCAACAACAGCGCCAGCGTCAGCTTCTCCGTGGGCGGCGTGCCGCAGACGGCGCCCGCCGACGGCACGGCCAACTTCGTGGTCGACCGCAAGGTCGACGTCATCGTCGACGCCGTTTCCGGCGACACCGGCGCGCCGCTGGCGACC